>JAGXOI010000049.1 GCA_023659975.1 Candidatus Aenigmarchaeota archaeon LH_S4 | reverse complement strand
GTGTTGTAATCATCCAAAGAATAGCAGACCTGAATTAACTGTTTTATTTTTGCTCCTTCTTTTAGGACAAAGTCAACTTCTCTTTGCTTATAATCTTTCCAGTAATAAATTTCCAAACTATTATATCCATAAAATTTCCTTCTCAAAACTTCTATTGCTATTAAATTTTCAAGCAGTTTGCTTCTATTTTCTATGAATCTAAATCCCAAAGAAGTAAACAATCCATTATCTATACAATAAATTTTTCTTGGAGAATTTTCCTGCTCTTTCAAAGAGAATGAAAATCGCTCTATAAAAAAAATTAGTTTCGCAGTTTGCAAATACTCTGAAAATCTTGAGATTGTTTCAACAGGTATTTTTAAAAATTTAGATAATTTTCTATAAGTGATTAAAGAACTTATATTTGAAAAATAATATCTTGCCAAACTTCTCATTTTTTCAATACTTCTTATCTTAAATCTTTCTACAATATCTCTGTTTATAATTGTGTTATAATACTCGAAAATTATTTTGTTTTTTATTTCTTCGTTTTCAATCAAAACAACTTCCGGAAAACCTCCATAGTTTACATACTCCCACACATATTTTTTTATATAATCCGCATTTAAGTAAATCTCTTTTTCACTTTTAATTGTTAAGTTATTAAATATTAAAAATTCTTTAAATGAAAGGGGGAAAACTTCAAATGTTAATTGCCTTCCTGTTAATATAGACCCCATCTCCTCACTCATTAATTTTGATGAAGATCCTGTAAGGATTAAGTGGGCTTCTTTTCTTTCATTTAGACTTCTAACAAATTTTTCCCATTTTTTTACTTCCTGAATTTCATCCAGAAATATATAAGGTTTTCCTTTAGGTTTTATAATTTCTTTATAGCTTTCATAAATTTTTAATAGTAATTTTAAATTACTTCCTTCAAAAGCGGGTTCTTCAAAATTTATAATTAAAATATCCTCTTTTGGCACTCTCTTTTCTATAAGCTTTTTTACAAACTGTCTTAATATATAAGATTTTCCAGATCTTCTTACCCCAACAATTGTTATTACTTTATCATATTTTAGAACAGGAAATAATTTTTCTGTGATTATCCTTTTATTTCCTGTATCTATTTCTCTTTTCCAAAAATTCCATTTTTCCAGGACAGTTATTATTTCTCCTTTCTCCATAGTATATATATGACAAATAGTTATATATATGTCACATAAATAAGACAATATTCACCTAAATAATATATTTCTTAATCATTTTTATTGTTAAGTCAAACAAGACTAAGCAGATTGGTATTAATAGTATCTGTGTAAACCTTACAGCCCGGAAATTTTAGTCAGGGGTGTCCAGCTCAACATAAATAAAAATGTTTCAGAGAGGATGATTGAATTAATCAGGATAATAACCATTTCCACAAAGGAACAACTTTTATTAGTTTGTTGTCTTGTTTAATTTCTTCTTCTTCATCCCAGGAAATAATTAATAAATTATTACATTTTAGCTCTTTGCTGGCTTTTAATAATCCTTTTATTTCCCTTTTCCTTGTTTCTTCATCTTCCAAAGAATAGCAGACCTGAATTAGTTGCTTAACTTTTAAACCTTCTTTCAGAACAAAATCTACTTCATTTTGTTGATAATCTTTCCAATAATAAATTTCTTTTCCTTCTCTAAACAATTCCAGAAAAACTAAATTCTCCATTAATCTCCCCGTATTCTCACCAAAATTAAGCCTGAGAGATATATTTACAAGACCGGGATCATTAATGTATATTTTTGATGTTGTAAGCATGGACTCTCTTAAAGAAAATGAAAATTTATTTAATGAAAATGAGAACATTGTATCTTCAAGCAATGAAACATAAGAATACAATGTTTTTTTGCTTACTTTAATATTCTGACTTTTGAGAGTAAGATAAAGTTTATGAATAGAAAATTCCTTTGCAAAAGTATTTAAAGCATTGTTTACAATAAATTTCATCAAGAATATATTTCTTATATGGAACCTCTCTACCAAATCTTTAAATACTATTAAATCCATATAGTCTCTAAAAAATCTTTTTGATTCTGCTTCACAAAGCACAATGTCAGGGAATCCGCCAATTTTAAGATAATTTAATAGAAGATTTTTAATCCTGTTTTCTTCCTTAGTGGAATAAAATTTTTTAATTTCTACCTTCTTTATTAAAACAATCTCCTTAAAAGAGAATGGAAAAACAACTAAAGAAGTGCTCCTTCCTCTCAGTTCTGTTACAATTTCTTTGCTTAAAAGTTTTGAAGAAGAACCTGTAATAAAAATTCTATATTTTTTTCTTTCGAAAAGCGTGTACACAAATCTTTCCCATTTGTCCATTGCCTGAACTTCATCTAAAAAAATATAATCGGGTTCTTTTCCATAAAGTTCTTCATGGAAAGAGACAATTTTCAATAAATTGCTTCTGTCTGCGCTTTGTATTGCTTCATCTTCAAAATTTATAAAAATATACTCAGATTCCTTTAAACTTTTCTTATTGATTATAAAATCATATAAAGAATATGTTTTTCCAGCTCTTCTGGGACCAATAATACTTACTATTAAGTTAGTTGCAGGAAAATCAAGAAGTCTGGGTTTTATATCAAGATTTTTTATATCTTCTTTTTTATCCACAAGATATGTTTTTATATCCATAATCTACAGGGGGAAATATTTATATAAAAGTATACCCCTATGAGAAACTATGTTTTGACAGCCCTTTCCCTAAAAGAACAAAATTATTAACTGCAGGGTTTTGCAGCCTTTTTTCATAATTCGTATGTCGTCTAAACACCGTAAATATCTATAAGTTCTCATCTAGCAACCATTTCCACAAAGGAATAATTTTTATTAGTTTGTTGTCTTGTTTAATTTCATCTTCTTCATCCCAGGAAATAATTAGCAGATTATTGCATTTTAATTCCTCTGATGCTTTTATTAATGATTTTATTTCTCTTTCTTTTGTGTTGTAATCATCCAAAGAATAGCAGACCTGAATTAACTGTTTTATTTTTAGTCCTTCCTTTAGGACAAAGTCAACTTCTCTTTGCTTATAGTCTTTCCAGTAATAAATTTCCAGGTTTGGATCTAAAATTTCTTTTTTCCTTAACTCAATACCAACAATATTCTCCATTCCATAACCAAAGTTTTTACTTAATTTGAAAGCTATCGCATTTGCTAAACCTATATCAATTGAATAAATTTTTCTTGGTGCTTTTTCCTGCTCTTTAAAAGAAGAGCTAAATCTTTTTATAAAAAACAGGAGATTTGCTTCTTCAAGATACGAGGAATATAAGTCAATGCTATCAACAGAAATTCCTAAAAACTTTTTAATAGAATTAAAAGTTATTTCTTTGCCAATGTTTGTCAGATAAAATCTTGCCAAAGACTTTAATTTCTGGCCTTTCCTAATTTTATACTTATTTATTATATCTTTTGTTAAAATATCCTCAAAGTAAGTTAATAACAGCTGTTTCTTCGCTTTGCTTAAAACAACTTCAGGAAACCCACCAAACTCAAGATATTCTCTAAGAAAACTTTTAATTTCTATTCTTTTTGATATTATATCTAACTTATCTTTAATCTCTAAATTTTTAAAGGATAAAAATTCTTTAAATGAAAGAGGAAAAACATAAATATCTAAGTGTCTGCCTGTCAGGATTGTTGATAACTCACCTGAAAGTAATTTGGATGATGAACCTGAAATAATAATTTTTGCTTTACCTAATTCCTGTATTGTTCTTACAAATTTTTCCCATTTTGGAACATTATGTATCTCATCCAGGAATATAATTGGTGTTGAAGTTGGTTTTAAAAACTCAAGATAGGTTTCATAAATTTCCTGTAAGAGTTCCGGGTAAAACTCTGTAAAACGAACATCTTCAAAGTTTACTATTAGAATATTTTCTTTTTTATCCTCTATTAATCTCTTAGCAAGTTGTCTCATCAGATAAGATTTGCCTGCTCTTCTAACTCCTATTATTGCCAATATAACATTAGGTTTCAAAAAATCAACTCCTTGTTTTAGATACTCTTTTCTTTCTCTTCCTGTTTCTAAGTCTTTCTTCCAGAGATTCCAGTCATTTAAAATCTCAAGTAGGGTATTTTTATCCATAATATTATAATCGATATATTTATAAGTTTTTATAG
>JAGXOI010000048.1 GCA_023659975.1 Candidatus Aenigmarchaeota archaeon LH_S4 | reverse complement strand
GTTAATAATATGTTTCTATACTTCAAAAAAAAGTACTGTCCTGTCTGTGGGGTTAGAGGAGTTAAAGAAGGGGGATATTACAGATGCGTAAACTGTGAAACTGTTTTCTCTGATTTTGGGATAATCAAAGGACCTTTTGACGAAAAAATTACCCAAAAAGAACTAACAAATTTTTTTGAAGACAATTAAGTGAAAACTCCAGCGATTTCTGTGCCACATTTTCTGCATTTTGAGCTCTTAAAATCTATTTCATAGCCATGTCTTTTAATAACCAAATCCCCACATTTTTTGCAATAAGTGCTTTCATATTCCTGGTCAAAAACATTTCCATGATAAACATATTTTAATTTTTTCTTTGCTTCTTTATGTAATTCTTTCAAGACTGATATTTTTGTTGGCTCTAAACTTGTTAGTTTGTATGCAGGATAAAATCTTGAGAGATGCAGAGGTGTTTCTGAACCTAAATTATTTTTAATCCAATTTGATAAATAATCTATCCACCCCTTTGAGTCATTGTAACTAGGAATAATTAGACTTGTAAGTTCTATCCAGGTTTTTGTTTTTTTGAATTCAAGAATTGATTTTAAAATTGGTTTCAAAGATGCATGAGAAAGAGTTGAATAAACCTGCTCTTCACCTTTTATATCAATATTTATTGCATCCAGATAAGGAGCAATTTTCTTTATAGGATCTTTATTTATATACCCATTTGAAATAAAAACATTTTTTAAGTTTTCTTTTTTTGCTAATTTCATTATATCCAAGCAATATTCATAAAAAACAGTTGGCTCAGTATAGGTGTAAGCTATTGTTTTTACTTTATGCTTTTTAGCTAACTCAACAACTTTCTCTGGAGATAAAAATTCTCCAAAAATTTCACCCTGTGAAATCTCATAGTTTTGGCAAAAAGTGCAGGTAAGATTACACCCACAAGTTGCAATTGATAAGGCTTGTGTTCCTGGAAAGAAATGAAATAGGGGTTTTTTCTCAATTGGGTCTATTGAAATAGTGCACGGTCTTGAATAAACGAGAGAATAAAGTTTTCCATCCAGATTTTTTCTAACTCTGCAAAAACCAGTAGAATTGTTTTGTATAAAACAGTTTCTTGGGCAGAGCAAACATCTCACTTTTTTGTTTGGTAGTTTATCATAAAAGAGAGCTTCTTTGTAGTTAAATTTTTTTTGTTTCATAATTATTCATAAGAAAGTTAATTATGTATCGCTACTTATTTGAGAGGGAGTGTTTCAACAGGGTTATTGGAGTAAATAAAAAGATTACCACTGATTTACAGACAAAAATAAAGGACATAATTGCAGATTTTTTAGAAATAAAATATGAAGATATTGAACTTACCTACTATAAAAAAACAGAGAATGGCTTAGAACTTAAGTTTAAAGTAGTGAAGGAAATTAATGAAAATTTTGTTTTTAGAGTTATAATTGAAATAACAGAGAAGGAAACAACCTTAATTTCTTTAAAAACTCTTATTTCAAGAGTAACCCCTGTTTATTTAGCAGGACCTGTTCTTGTAGAAGATTTAGTCTACAATATAATTCAGGAATTCTCAAAAAAATCTTTTTACAAGGATTTGATGTCAGAATACAAATTAAAATATGAGGAATTGAGTAAAAGATTATATGAAGAACTGGAGATCTTGTTTGGTTTTGAAGATAATTTATCAAACCAAAAGCAGCCAGAAAGACTTAAAAAAGTAAACAAGAGCTAAGTTAAATAAAAAATTTACAGTAATCCCAAGATAATCTAGAACATAGTTTGTCTGTGTTATTTTTCCCCTCAAAATATATAGGGAATGTCCGAAAGTAAGTATAATAAACATTATGAAAAGAATGTCCAAACTCTTTAAGTAATAAATAATAGTTGCCTCTGCAATTGCAATTATAAGCCCAAAAATACTCCTTACTAATTTAAATTCTTTGTTTGTTATTCCCCTGTCCCCTAAAAAAAGATTAATTATAGCTGGCAAAATATGTAAAACAAGAATACAAAACAAGATAGAAATAATTAAATCATATTTAACCGCCACCAACAATAAAGATATTGCTGAGAATTCAATACCATGAAAAATCTTAATTCTTCCAAAAAAGCATCTATCAAAGATTACAAGCAGGGAAGCAAAAATAATTACAAAACCTCCAATAAAATAGATGAATAATAGAGATAAAGATAGAATTAAAAGATAATATATTTCTTTTTTCATAAATTCTTTGGCTTCTATCTTTTTAAACAAATAAAAAGGCTTATTATGGATGAATTATATGCTTTCCTTTTTGCTGGGTTGTTTATTTTGCTGATGTTATTTGTATTTTTTGGAGGGTCTGGAATAGAGCCTTATACACCCCTTGAAAATGGCTCAACAGGAGAATTTAACTGGAAAATAATAGAACTTGGAGATATTGCTCTGGAAGAACAAAAAGTGGAAAAAAAAGAAATTCTTGATGGGTTATTTGAGATTCGTAACGGTATCTTTTCTGGAAAACCTCCCTATAAAAGAAGATTTGAAGTAGAAAAATACATACTGGAAAATCTGGATAACGCAACTCTAAGTTTTACTGTAAAAGATACAAATAGTTATGGAAAATTATATGTAATTCTAAATAATGAAACTTTAGTTAAGAAATCTGCTCCCTTGGGAAAATATACCCTAAATATGGCTCCAATAGAAGAAAATTATTTAGAATTTAAGGCTGGCTCAAGTGGTTGGAAAATCTGGGCTCCAACTGTTTATATTATATCAAATCTTTCAATTGAAACAGATTATTCATTCAAAGAAATTCCCAGATATGAATTTTTTATATCAGAATATATTTATAGAAACTTTTATGAGTGTAAATTACAGTTTGATTTTATAGAATCTAATGAAAAATTCAATATAAGTTTAAACAATCAGACTGAATATACTGGGATACCTGATTCCAGAGTGAATGTAATTAAATTAAAAAATATAAAAGAAGGAAAAAACCTGATTAGTTTTTCTTCAGATGGAGAGGTAAAACTAGAAAATGCAAAATTGAAATTGTTTTATTATAAATAAGTTGGATCTGATATAAGGGAAAAGTGGATGGTTAATCACTTAAAGGCATTACATCTTCTCCTCTAATTAGCTCAATATCCTCTTCAGTAAGATTTGGGTAATCTTCAAGAATTTCTTTGGTTGTCATTCCATCTGCTATTCTTTTTATAATTGCATCTACCGGAATTCTTGTCCCTCTAATTACAGGCTTGCCAACCATAACCTTTGTGTTGATTACTATTCTTTCTCCAACTTTTAATTTTTCCATCTTCTCTCACCTAGATTAATTTAGTTTTAGAAATTAAATAAGTGACTTTTTCTTTTTTAGTTACTTAAGGTTACAGTTCAACTCCTCTCCTACCACCCAATTTTCTTTAATTTTTATCTCCTTCCTCAAAAATTATTTCTTTGCTTTTTTCATCAAAAATAATTTTAAATTTATTAAAAATATCTAATCTACCAAGTAAAGGTGGTATTTCCTCTTCTAAACACCAAGCAATTCTTGCATCAAATTCTTTCCCTCCAATTTTCATTTTTACTTGCTTAGGAATAACAGGGACTTTTGCTTTACCAATACCACTCAATTCAAGTATTTTAGAATCTCCAACTTCAAATCCTAATGACTCTCCTAAAATCCTTGGAATTATTGTTATATCTGCACCTGAATCAATATACATGGGGACATTAATTTCATTAGTATCTATTTTTAAAAATATTTCTCCAACAGGCCTATAAATTTCTTTACTTATTTTTGAAAATTCTTTACGATATTTAAAAACGGTTTTCATATTAGTATTAAATTTTCCTTACTTGGAACTTTTGCTACTAAAGGGGTCTTTTCTTTATATTCTTTTCTGATCTTTTCAAGAACAGATTTTAAATTCTCTTTTGTATGGGCAACTATTTTTTTATCAATCACTATAAGATATTCACCCTCTTCAAATTTGCTTAAATCAACACCAGCAAGCCATTCAAAATTTTCACTCTCCATCCTCTAAATTAATTTGTTTTTAGAATATTTAAATAGAAATTACCCGCCAAAATCAAAATTCTCTTTTAATTAGTCCATAATAAATAAATTCCCGTTTTCATCTAATTTCATTCTTCAGATTGAATTACAGTTTTCT
>JAGXOI010000047.1 GCA_023659975.1 Candidatus Aenigmarchaeota archaeon LH_S4 | reverse complement strand
GAATCCAGTATTCCAGGAAGCCAATCCCAGTAATCGGGTTGTTGCGTCCAAATGAGGTTGGATTAGCAAAGTCTACAGTGTAGCTCTATCCAACTTATGGAAAGCTCCCGACTTTAGTTGTGGAGTAGATTACTTTTGTTTTAAAAACTTTAAACTAACTAAAAATATAGCAATGATAATTATCGCAAGAATAATTAATTCTTTATTTGCTGTTTTCCTGTAGGGTCTTACGCTTTTGATAGTGTCATTATTTACTAAATCTGATAAATTATCTACTACTATAAACCTATCTTCTGTTGTGTTATTGGTTTCTACTATCACCCTTACTTTATTATCTTCAAATTCTAAATTATTTTCATCTGCAAATTTTGATTTATTTTCTGCTCTTATTAAGCCACTCAAGTTATCACCAATTCTATAACTTCCTCTACTACTTTTTTCCTCCCTATTCTTAATTGGTATATAAAACATGCCATCTATGGTTAAATAAGGAATTTCATTGGAATTATTATCCAGAAAGTTACTAACTTCAATTGTTAGGGAAGTGCTTTCCCCTTCATCACCTACCACCCTGAAAAAAATTTCTGCCAGCAAAAAATCTCCTGTAAAACTTTCATTTAAATCAAGGTTTATCTTTACCTCATCTTCAATTGTATAAATCACATTAAAATCTCCGTTAGAAACATTTTCAGGCTCAATTACAGAATTATCATATTTAACAAAAATAACAACTTCTGATAAATTAACAACATCATCTATATAAACCGGCACCTCTTCAATTTCATTTTTTTCTGCTGAAAAAGAGGTGACTGATACCTTTGTCTTATCTGCTGTAAGAATAACAGAAGTTTCATTTAAATTTTCTTCAAAAGATAAAATAGATATATCTGAAGCGTAGACAGGAATAAGACTAAGTAAAAAGATAGCCAAAAAGATTTTGATTTTCATAATATTATTTTTTTGAATAGATTAACTTAACTAAAGTTGTGTTGGATACTGTTCTTACCCCATGAATGGTATTTGTATCTGTATTAACCCCTAAAATTGAAATTCTTTTCCCTGTTAAATTAAATATTTTTTCTTCCAGCCTATTTCCTGCATCTTCTTCTGCTTCTTCCAAAGAATTAAAAGTTGAGCCATACCCAACATATCCTGGAACTTTCAGGGAATAAATTAATTTACTGTCATTTGAAACAGGAATACTGTCTGTTTCATTTATTCCCAAAAATATTTGAACTTCATTTGTCCCATTAGAAATTTTTTCTCTAGGGATAGAAATTATGAAAGGATCTCCAAGTTCCCTGTATTCTCCATATTTTGATAAGTTATAAATAGTTATATTTCTTGAATTTGTTAATACAACCAGATTTGTCCAGTAATCTCCTGAATAAGAAGTAACTTCCCCCTCTATAATTTCAGTTTCATTTGGTTTATAAAAAGAGCAATTTCCTGCTGAGGAAAAATTTTCTTCAAAGGTTATAGAAAATTCACCATAACCAAAATCAATTTCTGTTTCATTGTAATTAAATTCTAGGTAAGAATCATTATATAATAGATTCCCTGCTATGCTAACATTTCTCTCAACTCTAATTTTCTGGGTTATATAACTTATTGAAACAATGGACTGGGCAATATCTCTGTAAATCTCCTGTAATTCAGAAGCATTCTGGCTACTATAATAATCCCCTTTTCCACAATTTGCTATTGCATTTAAAGTTATATTTCCCATCTGGCAGTTTGCTATTGGGCCAAAACCTACTGAATGAACTGTTGTATTTAAATCATTGTGTAATCTGCAACTTGAGAAATTTGCATTCTGCATTTCACAAGAGCAGGAGCAGCTATCCTGGCAACACCAGTCACAAGCCCAAGAGCCCCAAGCACAGTATCCACAGTTTTGTGAAGTTGGGCAATTACAATTTGCTCCAGTCAAGGGATCTGCTGGGCAACAATAAGTGCATCCATAACAATCTCCTTCAAAGGAGCCAGAACTAGATGTTCCTTCGCAACCAGAAGAAGCGCATTTATGTGAGGGGATTCCATCTGTCATCATAATTACAAATTTCTGCCTTGAGCTATTACTTTCTGAATTCAAAATTTCATAAGCTTTGTTTTCTGCACAGCAAATACAAGTCCCTCCATTTGCGGTGTATTCATTAATAGTAGAGTTTAAATAAGTTTCATCATCAGTAAGGGAGGTATAATTTGAAATATCTGAATTAAAAGAAACCAAAGATACTCGGTTTCCTGTAGTGTTTAAAATTATATTAACAAACTCCTTATCCAACTGTTTTGCCAAATCAATTCTCTGCTGTCCAGAAGGACAATCACTATTGTTTTCCACGCACTGAGCCATACTTCCACTAACATCAGTAATTAGAACAACATCTGCATTTCCAATTTCCTGCTCTGTAAAAGTTGTTGATTTCATTCCAAGCCTTAATGGAGTTGTTGTTTTGCTTAAATTATTGTAACTCAAACCAGAACCCAATATTGAGGAACTTATATTTGAATTGTTTAAACTAACATTTACTTCCCCTGTTTCATCGCTTTCAAAAATTGTTGAATTTGCAATATTCAGATAAACAACCCCTCTTGTTACATTATTTTTATAATGTAAATAAACACTCAAATTATTCAAATCTCCAGGAACATAAAACCCGTCATAAAGATTTATAATCCCCTCTATTTCAGGAAAATAATATCTTTTCTTTCCTACTTCCTTTTCTTCAAAAAACTCTGTTGTATTATAATTAACTCTTAAAAAACCTCCTCCAAGATATTGCTCAGTTAAATTAACTGAATTGAAAACAAATTTTATTGTATTATTTCCTTTTTTAAAATTAGATATATTTACAGGAGATTTGATATTTGCACTAAGATTTTCAACTGTTGGAGATATTGAGAAATTCCCGGAGAAATTCCTATTTACAAATAAGGAAAAATTAGAACCAGAAGAAACTTCTAAATAGGATGATATCAAATTATCTGCTTTTTCTGGAATATAGATATTGAATGTTAAATTTCCCTGCCCAACAAAACCCCCGAAATATAAATAACTTTTTTTCTCTGTTTTAATTTCATTTAAATAGGCTCTTGCCATATACCCATATTTTGGCTCACTTGAGCTATAAGTATTTTCAATTAAACTTGAAACAGTAATTGGACCTGAAATGTTTGTATAATTTCCAAAAACTAAATCCTCTCCGACAGATAAACTAAAATTAACCCTCCCCAAAACCTTAACAGAATTAATCATCTCTTTTGTTACATTTTCAGCAATCTGTTTTTTTACTGTGTTGTTTTCGTCTTTATATTGAGCCCAGTTGCTCAAAATAAAATTGAGCACAGAAAGTTCCTTTTCATCATCCTTCAAATTTCCAATTAGATTTTTTATTGTTGTACTCTTGTTTTCAGCCTCAGAAACTTTTAATTCTGCGAGAGAATTAAGAAAATCATTTGCAACAAACTTTTGTTGCTCATAACTTCTCTCTTCATAAGTTTTAGGAATTGAGAATAAATAAAAACTTGAAATTAAAACGATTAATAAGAGAGAAATTCCAATAAAAATATCCAAAGAAAAAACAATCCCTTTAGTCATAATCAAATAACAAAACTTGGAGTGAAACAATAGATTTATTTAAAATTCCTACTCTATCAACCTTAACAATTGAAGAAGCATTTTCTATATTTTTTCCAAAACTATAAAGAGTTGAATTGTCTTCAAAAATTGTTATATTATAATCATTTTTTAAACCAAGCAAAACCAAAGATTTTTGGTATCCAATTTCTTCCAGACTTTTAAGTTTGCTCCAACTGATCCTATTATTTGCTTCCAATCCAATAACTGCAACATTACTGCTATTCCAATTTTTTGGATAACCTTCATCAAAAAAAATCTCACTTAGTTTATAGGTTTCATCAATTAGTTCATTTTTATCCCTGATTTCATTTAACTCTTTTGTATTATGACCTACTTGGGCTAATAGTATTGCAGTAATAAGAATAAATAAAGTAGTAGCTATTAAAAAATCAAAGGAGAGAGCCTGAGCTTTTAGTTTCTTACATACTTCCATAATTAAATTATTTCTTACAACAAAGGATTAAATAATCTTTTTGGACTTTAATAAGTAATAACAAATTCCGGCGATTATTAAGATGATTATAGGTTTTCCTTTTTCAGGTTTCTCTATTGGAGCAGAATTACAACTTAAAGTTGTTCTGTTACAACCATATTCACAACTATCTATTGTTACCCAATTATTATCGGAACATTGTTGCAATTTATTATCCAAGCATCTTTTTTCTCCTTCAGTGCAGATTTTTTCTGGAATTTCCCCGTGTATCTTCTTTATTGTTAAGTTTGCTGTGTATTTGCAAGTCTCTTTATTTTTATTATAAGGTTTATATTTGGACAATCCACTTAACCTGTATAC
>JAGXOI010000046.1 GCA_023659975.1 Candidatus Aenigmarchaeota archaeon LH_S4 | reverse complement strand
ATTCATCTCCCCTCAATAAATTCGGGAGTTTTCTTGCCTTTGGTTAACTATAAAAACAAATAAAAAGAATTTTATGTTTATAGAAATAGATAAGGTAATTAAAAAAATAAAAGAAAAAAATTATAAGAGAATTCTTATTCAGGTTCCGGAGGGTTTAAAAACAGAGGTTGTAAAAATTGCTGATAAAATAGAAAAACAAACCAAGGCACAGGTTTTTATCTCTGTAGAGCCCTGCTATGGAGCTTGTGATCTACCTCTGGAGGAAGCGAGAATCCTAAGATCTGATTTAATTGTTCACTTAGGACACTCTGATTTTGGTGTTAAAACAGAAATTCCTGTTTTTTATATTCCAGTTTATTTTGATTTAAAAATTCCAGAAAAACTGAAAGAAGAGATTTCTAAAATAAAGGAAGAAAATCTAGCAATTTATTCTTCAGAGCCTTTTAAAAAAATTCTTGATGATTTGGAGAATTACCTGCTAAAAATAGGGAAGAAGATTGTTTCAAAGAAAATTATTCTTGGGTGCTCAGAAATGAAAAATTCTGCTGAGGCAAATATTTTCGTTGGGTCTGGAAACTTCCATCCTCTTGTCTTAAGAGGAAAAACCTATTTTCTTGATTTAGAAAAAAATAGGTTGGGAGATTTGACAGCTGAGATAAAAAAAGAAGAAATGAAAAAAAAGGCGAGAATTTTAAAATTTGAGGAAGCAAAAAAGGTTGGAATTCTTGTTTCAGTAAAACCCGGGCAGTTTTATAAAGATTATGATATTATAAAAAAGAAGATTGAGAGGGAAGGAAAAGAAGGAAAAATCTTGGTTTTGGATGAAATTACAAATGAAAAATTGGGTAGATTTGGTTTTGATGCCTATCTAAATACAGGTTGCCCAAGAATTCTGGACAATAAATTTGGTAAACCAATTATTAATTTAAAAGATTTATTTTAATTATTTTATGGTAGCAATAATAGAGGAAAGGGCAAGAGGATTATTTGAATTGTGATATTCCTCAAGAAAGACTTATGAAACTCTCTCTAAAGAAGAAATTAAAACAACTTTAAATACAATTAGACACCATTATACAAGCTGGAATGAGGGATTTGGAAGTCATCGTGAATATCTAGAAGATTGGGCAAAAAAGAAGGAATTTGGAAGTTATTCTGAATATCGAAAATAGTTAGCAAAAAATAAAGGATTTGGAAGTCGTCATGAATATCTAGAAGATTGGGCAAAAAAGAAGGAATTTAGAAGTCATCGTGAATATCGAAAATATTGGGCAAAAAATAAAGGATTTAGAAGTATTTCTGAATATCAAAAATATTATTTAAAAGACTCAGACTTCAAAGAAATTTACAATTCAGATGGAATAGATGAAGTAAGAAAAGACAATCCTTATTTTTTAATGTTAAGGCTTTCTGAGGTGAAGTATAAATTAGAAATGGAGGCAAAAGAAGTTAAAGAAATAAAGAGAACAGAAGAATACAAGAAACTAGAAGAAATTCTTCCGGAGGAAGGTGGTGAAAGAATAAAATATATTGGTAAATTAAGAAAAGGTTTAAAAATTCTTAGACAATTAGGAAAAATATAATTATGGTAACATCGCCTCTCTCTATTTTGTTTGAAATATTTTTTGTAATTCTCTACAATACATTTAATACAATAATGGTTGTTTTTAATTTGTTTATAAAACTGCTCTATTCCCTTAGTTTTGGTATTTCTGTTGCTGGACCTCTTGGAATAGTTCTTGCATTTGTTATTTTGATGCCTTTAACTTATTTCCTAGTAAACTTTTTATTTGGTAGTGCAAAAATTGCTTTAATGACTCTTTTTATCTTATTTCCATTTTTGATAATTATTTTTTTATTTGTCTAGGTTTAGATTATTACACTATTTATTTAAATCCTTTAAATTTGATATTATAATTATGCCGGAGTTTTTGTACAGGAGTAAAAAAGTAGAAAATTTAAGTAGAGAAGAATTTATAGAACTGTTACCCTCGAGAGAAAGAAGAAGATTTAAGAGGGGGATTACAGAGCAGGAAACTAAATTACTTGAAAAACTAAACAAATTCAAAGACCAAAAGGGAAAAAAATTTATCAGGACACATTGTAGGTATATGGTTATTTTGCCAGAGATGATTGGACACAGATTAGGTGTTTATAATGGTAAAGAATATATACCTATTGAAATTAATGAGGGGATGGTTGGACATCGTTTAGGTGAATTTGTTTTAACAAGGAAAAGAGTTCAGCATGGGACTGCTGGGCTCGGAGCATCAAGAGGAACAAAGTTCTCCGCAAGCAAGAAGTGAACTGCCCCCAACAAGTTAAGAGGCTTCCTGCTTCTCTGAAAGGCTAACTTCAGTTAAGAAGTGAAATCCTCTCTCCACAGGCTTATATTCCGAGCCCTGCCGTAATGATTTATTTTTGATGTTGGTTGTTTTCTTGCCTTCGGTTAAATATAAATCTAATTATTAATTTTTAAGGAGAGTTATGTACGCTAAAAAAATCAGTGGGGACAATATTGCAAAAGCCTGTTCACATAATCTGAGAATATCTGTCAAAAATGCAAAGTTTGTGTGTAAAGCAGTAAGAGGGACTGGGTTAAAGGGAGCAAAAAAATTCTTGTCAGATGTATTAAAGACGAAAAAAAGTATTAGTGGGAAATACTATTCCAAAACAACGAAGGAGATTTTGAATATTATAGAAAATGGTGAGAAAAATGCTGAATTCAAGAATCTGGATTTGGATAATACTTACATCATACACATTGCTGCTCTGGAAGGAACACACATGCACAGGAGAAGGAGGAAAAACAAATTTGGGTCAAAGATAAAATCAGCACACCTTGAAATAATTTTGAAGGAGAAAGGAAAAAAGGCAATAAAAGAGACAAAAAAAAGTAAGGAAGAACCAAAGAAATCTAAAGAAGAAAAAAAGCAGGAAGAGGAAACCAAGAAAAAAGAACAAAAAAGAGAAGAAGTTGAGAAAACTAAAGAGGAGAAATTAGATAAAGAAAAAAGGGGACTAAAGGAACTTGAGGAGGAACCGAAAGTTGAGAAAATCGAAAAAAGGAAGCTGAAGCCAGAAGTCAGAGAAGAAGAAAAGAAATTAGAAAAATAAACTTTTAAACTAACCTTTACTTAATTTAAATTAATTAAAATAATGTTTGGAAGTATATTTGATATCATCGGGTTTTTAATCTTCATAGCCTTGATATTTGTATTCCCAAAATTGATGTTATATCAGATTTTAACTTTATTGAATGCAAAGGTAAAGACCTATGAAGAGATGACAAACAAAGCACAGAAAAGTATATTCAAAAAAATTAACAAGGAAACAAAATTGACAGGTAAAGAATTGAAAAAGAACCTTGACAGAATAATGGAGCATTTTGTTGTGGAGCCAGATGCTGTAGACCCTTATGGTGTTGCTAATAAAATAAGATACATCACGAAAAGTCATGACAAGAGCTTGGATTATTTTGTTGGTGAAGTGACTACAGGAATTTCAGAGGAAGAAAGAAAAAATCTTGCAGCAAGCTTGATGCATACAATAGGACTCTATCAAATTACAAAGATAATAAGGCATTTCATTGAGTTGATTAAGCAAACCAAGAATTTCCAAATCGGTATGATATTGCAAATTCAATTACCTTTTATAGACAAGCAGATGAAAGGTCTTTACCAGTCAATACAAGCTTTTATTAATAAGATACCTGTAGGGGATTGCATAGGACCTCTTTACGCTGCAAACTTAATTGGGAAAGATAAAGTTAAGGAAATTGATGAGCAAACTGTGATGGCAAAGAAAAAGATAGAAGGGAAAGAAGTTTTCATTTTGAAAGCAAAGGGGCCTGCAGCTAATTTAGGGGAGATAGATAATGCAATAAGAAAAATAATGAAAAACAACAAGATTGATAAGGTTATTACTGTTGATGCTTCAGGAAAGCTTGAAGGAGAGAAGACAGGAACAGTTGCAGAAGGGGTAGGTTTTGCTATGAATCCAAGAGGAGGAGGAAAGTTCTTTGCTGAAAGTTATTTAATAGAAAAGAGTATTCCACTAGAAGCAGTTGCAATAAAAATGAAACCGGAGGGAGCTTTGATGCCAATGTCAAAAGATATATTAAAATCTCTTTCACAAGTTAATGAAGCTGTTAAGAGAAGTTTAAAAAGTGTAAAGAAAAAAGCAATTGTGGTTGGGGTTGGTGTGACTGTTGGGGTTGGAAATAGCAAAAAAGAAGCAGAAATAGCAGAGAAGAGGATAGACAATTACAATAGAAAAGAGGAAGCAAGGAAGAAGAAAAGTAAAAAAGGGTTTTTAGATAAGTTGTTTGGAGAATAGTTACTATTTTTAAGTTATATATAACTATTAATAATGAGATTACCAGTCTTGTAGAAATCCTGTAGCAAAGACAATAAACTTCTCTCAATATTGTGAACT
>JAGXOI010000045.1 GCA_023659975.1 Candidatus Aenigmarchaeota archaeon LH_S4 | reverse complement strand
CTTTCTGCCAGGTTTTGTTCATTGAGTTCTTGATAATTGAATTGAACTGCTCAACTAAGCCTTTTATTGGTGAAATTGGATAAAAAGGCTTAAGCCAAAATTAAGAAATTGATTAGGTTTTTGGCTCGAGCCTTTTGTCAATTACTTCATAAAAAAGGCTCGGCTTAAGCCAAAAATATAAATTGGTTAGTAAGAAGGTTTTTATTGGTGAAATTGGATAAAAAGGCTTAAGCCAAAAATATAAATTGGTTAGTAAGAAGCCTTTTATTGGTGAAATTGGATAAAAAGGCTTAAGCCAAAACAAGAAAATTAATTAATTTATATGAAGTTGGGTGAACCCCAAAAAATTCCGAAGAATAAGTAATAAAAAGTACATTAATATGAATGGAATTCAAAGATTTTGGGTTTGATTATCTTACCCTTGAACAAATAAGAAAAGAGGGATTCGAAAAGCCGACAGAAATACAGGAAAAATGCATTCCTGGGATAAAAAAAGGAAAAGACATAGCAGGCCAATCCGTGACTGGCTCGGGGAAGACCTTGGCGTTTAGCATACCCATCATAGAAAGGACAGTCCCAAAAGAGGGGATACAGGCTCTTGTCCTAACACCTACGAGAGAACTTTGCATGCAGGTGAAAGATTCATTTGATGATTTTGGGAAGGAAAAAGGCCTTAAGACTACAGCAGTATATGGAGGAACAGATATCAGGAAACAGATATACGAACTGAAAAAATCAGATATAATTATAGCTACTCCTGGAAGGTTTCTAGATCATATAAAACGCAAGTCGGTATACCTTAAAAAGGTAAAATGTCTTGTGCTCGATGAGGTTGATAGGATGTTTGACATGGGATTTATAGATGATGTTGACAGGATTATAAAGAATATTCCTAAAGACAGGCAGACCCTTCTTTTTAGTGCTACAATCCCACCCAAGGTCAAATCTATAATAAGAAAATACTTAAAATCTCCTGTGATGGTGAAGGCACAGACAATGATTGACAGTAGCAAACTCAACCAGACCTACTATGAGATTGACCGGAAAATGAAATTTTCATTGCTGGTATATCTGCTTAAGAGAAAAACAAGCGGATTCTCACTTATTTTTTGCGGTACAAGGGTGGAAGTAGATAATCTCACAGCAAACCTGAAAAAAAGTAGCATAGATGCAATGGCTATACACGGCGGTCTCACACAGAACAGGCGAATCCATGCTCTTGACTCTCTGAAAAAAGAAAAGATACACGTTCTTGTGGCAACTGATGTTGCGGCAAGAGGTCTGGATATAAAAAATGTTACACAGGTGTATAATTATGATGTTCCAAAAACCTCGGATGAATATATCCATAGAGTTGGAAGAACTGCCAGAGCCGGAAAAAGCGGGGAGGCTATAACACTTTTGTGCGACAGAGACCATAGCAATTTCAAGAATGTTTTATCAGACAAGAGACTAAAAATAGAGCGTAAAGAAATTCGAAATATACCCCAAATCAGGTTTGACAGGAATATTATATCACAAAGAAATATGAGAAACAAAAGGGGATATGGAAGAGAAGGTTCAAACAATCACAACAGAAGAAAATCCCCACATAGTTTTAAAGGAGCAAATGAACCTGTAAGAGAATAAGGATTCAAAAAATAGAAAAAGATGGTCATCACATAGTTTTAAAGGAGCAAATGAACCTGTAAGAGATAAGGATTCAAAAAATAGAAAAAGATGGTCATCACATAGTTTTAAAGGAGCAAAGAAAAAACATTAAATTTTTAATATTAGTAAAAGAGAAAGGATTATTATTTATTTTGATTCATAAAATTGAAATTTTTGTGTGTTTCTTGATTTTTGAGTATTCCTGAAGATGACCTTGAAAAAAGGAGGGATAAAACAAAGGAAAATTATTGGGTATTAGTTTAGGGACGGAATTCCCCTCTAAGAAAAGAAATGGAAATTTTATTGAAATTAACGTATCGAGGATATGAGAAGTCTGAGCGTAGCGAGGATTTGGTGGAGCAAGGTGCAACCGAGCGAAACCGTTAAATCGCTGTTATATTCCCGGAGGGCTGAAATTTAGTGCAACGTTCTGAAGGAAAATTTTTGAGTTTGCCCCCGAGCGTTTTTTTATAAAAAGGAAGTGCCAACCTATTTCACTAATCTATTTATTCCATCAATCCAAGTTTTATCTAATTCTGGTTTTCCTTCTTCTTTGATATTTATTGCCCAGCAACTATAACCTATTCTTCCTTCAACTCTATGACCAACTAAAATATGTGCTTCCAAACCTTCATTTTGTCTATCTTCCAAAATAAAAATAGCAGTTTTAACATCTTCTAAAATTCTATAACCTTTTTCATCTACTGGAATATGATATCTTTCTTCTGGTTCAACCCATTGAGAGATTGTAAGGTCTATTGGCTTTTTGAGAAATAATCTTATGCTTCTATCTTTTTGCTCTATTTCCTGAATATCTTCTTCACCGAAAACGCATGTTGATTGAAGATTAAGTTCGTGTAATTTGCGAGTAAGCGTACTCGCTATTCTAAGTCCTTCCTCACTATTTATGTTAATCTGTTTTTTTCCATTTTCAAGTAAGACAATCTTATCAACCATTTCTTTAGTAGGTTCTATCTTGGTTTTATATAGATAAACATATTCCACAAAATCTAAATTCTCAACTTCTTCAATTTTATTTTCTTCTATTAATCTATGATAAATAGTTTCTATTTCTGATGCCTGTAATCGCCTTACACCAGAATCTCTCAAAACTTGAATTTGATTTTCAGTTAATGGTTTATAGCATTTTATAAGAAAACCGGCTGTGTTGTTTATTTTTTCACTGTCATCAAAAATTGTGTTTATCATATCATTAGGGTAAATTAGCTTGGCTGGGTTTTCTTCTGGTAGTTTCATCCCCTGAAAATGATGATGAACGAGTATGAATCCTAATACAACAATTAGGACAACTATTCCAACCCCAATTAAGTTTTTTTATTAGTTTTCATTATAAGTTTAGTATTAAATTGGATTATATAAATATTTATTTTTTTTGAAAAGCGGACACTTCCCAATAATAACATCTTTCTAGCGAGGGGGCAAATTGAATATAACGGGGCGGCTTATGCGAAGTGCGAGGCGTAGCCGAGCATTTGGGAAAATCCTGCAAGGATTTTCCTCTTAATCTCTGTTATGTGGTGAGCCTGCAAGGCAAACGAGGGAGCGTAGCGACCGACAGTATGACGCAGGGCGGACTCATATTTTTAAAAAATTCAAAGGCAAACTCCTTTGTATTAGCCTTTAAAGTCTGCAATAATAGGCAGATGGTCGCTCAAGAATTTACCAAATATTGTTGATTGATCTCCAACATTACAATTTAAAATTTCAGAAAATAGTTTTTCCGAGACATATAGATGATCTAATTGGTGTACAATTTTTTTGTTTGTATGCATATATGTTGGAGTCAATTTTTTATTATATTCAAGAAGACACTCTTTGAATCCTAATGCATACATCCTATCATGAATTTCCTTATTACCCTCGCTAACTAAACCACCCTTTAGCCCATGTTTTATTTGGTAATCTCTATCAAATGTTTCAGAGCTATTATAGTCACCACCAACTATCCACCTATCATTTCCAGAAACTGTATTTTTTAATGCAGACCAAATAATTTCAGTAGCCCAAGCATTAGGGTTCTTTGTTAATTTTACATCAGAAACATCTATGTCTTTTATTCTATTCTTGTCCACAGGCCAAGCAGGGCTATATACAGAAACAACATTAAATCTTTCATGGTTTGGAAGTTCTACTTTGCAGGCAATGAAATTTCCTTTAAAGAATTTAAGTTCATTATTAACCCATTCATGATCGGATTTTAAGTTGATTTCTTCAATAACTTTTCCCTTAACAAGGACTGCTGTACTAAATCCTTGTGGTCTGCCAGTTTTGTAAATTGCAATTCTTGAAATAACATCAAAGACATTCTGAACTTCATTAGGCATACTTCCAACTTCTTGAAGCAGTGCTATGTCAGGTTTAATTTCTAATAATATTTTCCAAACTTCGCTATCTTTTTTTGCCCCATGAAGATTCCAAGTAATTATTCTCATAAGAATAGATAAAAACACCTTTGTTTATTAATATTTGTTAAATTAGAGTTTACCCTTATTATTTAGAGTCCACCCGAGTAATATTGCATATAACATATGCGATTAAGAGGTAAAAATTTCTTGCAGAAATTTTCCCTAGGGCAAAACTTCTCTTAATCTCTGTTATACGCTTTTTCTCGAAGAGAAAAACGAGCCAAAGTGCAACGGTTTTTGCGGAGCAAAAATTGGCGAAGAGTCGAATTTTCACTTTTTATAGTTAACCAAAGGCAAGAAAACTCCCGAATTTATTCGTGGAGATGAAT
>JAGXOI010000044.1 GCA_023659975.1 Candidatus Aenigmarchaeota archaeon LH_S4 | reverse complement strand
CCCCAGAGCCAACAGCAGGGTCAACAATTTTTATTTCTCTGAGTAATTTATCTATCTTTTCTTTTTTCTGGATAATAGTTTTCGGTAAATCCAATTTATCAAGTTCCTGCTTAACTTCATTTTGAAAAGTTTCTGCATTAATTATTCCCTTTTTCAACTTGTCCTGTTTTACCTTTATATCTTCAAGAATTCTGGAATCATTTGATGTTGCAAATTCTCCAAACTGAATAAACTTCTCAATATCTTTTCTAGGAATAGAAGTATTTGTCTCAAGATAATTAATCAAACTCTGCTGACACATATAATGAACAATTTCTCTTGGTGTATAATATCTTCCTGTTGATTTTCTGTCTTTAATCTCCAACAAATTCTCAAACACTTTTCCAAGCATTTCAGGGTCAATAGCAACCTCTCTATCTAAAGGCTCATCTTCTTTGACAGTAAAATTAAATCTGTCAAAGGTGTTAAAAATTTTCTCAAAAATAGAATTATCTAAGACAATTTTTGTTCCAGTCCAGTCATAATCATTAATCGGCTCAAACAAACCACCATTTAAAAATGGAATCTTGCACTTAAACCTGCTGTAATAATCATCATCCCGCTCAGTAGCTAACGCCTCATAGAATAATGGCTCTAAAATTTCATTAAAGAAATTATCATAAGGGACCCTCTCTTTGTCAAACAGTTTCCTTAAAAACTTTTTAGTCCCTGTCCCCCAGTCTTTGAATCTCCCGGATTCATCCTTTTGAACCCCCAGCCAACCTTTTTTCTGCAAGAAATAAATAAAAACAATCTGCCCTAATACTTTCTTGGCAAAATCAACAGTTGATATATTCTTCACTTCAAATTCTTCTTTTACATGCTTATCCTTTTTAATGACTTTTTGAAGAGATTCCTCAAGTTTTAAGAACAATTCCTTATATTCCAAAAAGAACTCTTTTGTAACATTGTCAATACTGAACGCCTGCTCAATCTCTTCTAAAGAAGGATTTATATCTTCTTTCATCACTAAATCCTTAAACTGACTACTACAGGTATGATTAGGTTCATTCGCTCCAACTAAAAAAGAATATCTCTTTGCAGGAGTAAGTTCTTTTACTGGCTTAACCTTGCCAGATTTATCTTTAATAAGATCATATTCCATCTTGACAAAAGAAAAACGCCAATCCTGAGGATCATCTCCATAAAAAGCAACCAAAGCAGCCTCCTTTTCTGTTTTTCCAAGCCAGTTGGCAATAAAATTCCTCTGCATAGTTCTTGCCCTGTCCCTTGAACTCGTTTTATTCAATTGAACAACAAGAACCTCTATTGACTCTTTGGAATTTTCATAATCCCCAATTTTTTCAAAAGAGGAAATATAATCTTTATACTCCTTTGCAATATATTTTGTGCAATTTCTTTGATTGACATAAAAATTATTGAACAACTCTTTTACAAACCTGATAAACCTATTTACATCAAAATTAGAACTAAATGTATCATCTAATAGTTTTATTGTACTTTGCATGTCCATTTTACTTACCTATTAAATATTCTGATAATATAACTTCCTTTGGTCCGGAAATATCTGCTGCAGTTTTTGCCAGAGTTCCTTTAAATAAATCTGGAGAAATATTGGATCTCATTCTCCCTAATATCTTAAGAGGGTTTATTTCTCCTTCTATCTCCTTTAATATTCTTTTAATAGTTGCTTTAGCTATTCCACCTTCTTTCAATAATGTTAAAACTTCTTGTAGATACTCCTTGTCATTATCTGTTAATCCCTCTGCCTTGATTATCGCTTTAACAACCTTTATCATCTTTGCTTCGTGACTCGCTCCACCTGAACTTTTTAATTCTTCACCTTCCTCTGTAAATATAGCATCAAACTCTTTTTTGTTTGCTTCCAGATGCTTGTAAAAATCCTTGCCCAACTTCTCTCTTTTCATATTTTTTTCTGCTTCTAAAATCTCAGCAGCTTTAAGGAAATCAACCTCTTCAACAGAATCTCCTTTTGTCTGGAATATTTTTCTCAATTTTCCTTTTCTAAAGAATGTTAAGACTGAATTATGATTTTCATTATGCTTCCTTGCAGTTCTTGCTTTTTTAGGAAGTCTTTTAACTTTTTCATATATCTCTTTTTGATTGTCTCTCAAATCTCTCAAGAAAGTTAAATACTTTAACTCTGGATTATCTTCCTCATCCTCACCAGTAATAAGTTTTTTTGAAGTTAATTTCATAAACAAATCATGAGATTTTATCTCTTCATCAGTCAGTAGTCTGGCATCATTTCCAAGCATTTCAATGAATGCCTTTATTTTCGATTCTGCTGCTTCTTCAAGGCTGATATTTTTATTGATTGGCCCTGCTGGAAAGAAGTTAAAAGTATAAATTTTATCAAATGGCGGATTCTTGCTAACCCTGTTAACACGACCAACCCTCTGCATCATTCTAACAGGATTCCAGGGAATATCATAGTTAATAACAACATTAGAACGATGAAGACTTACTCCCTCTGATAATATGTCTGTTGAGATTAATATCCTAATATCATCTTTTTGATTCTGTTTTTTTAAATTGGCATCATAATTTTCAACGACTTTTTTTCTAATATATTCTGATGATTTACTTGAGAAAGCAATAACTTCTTTATCCAATTTTGAATTCAGATTTTTTTCAAGATACTCTGCTGTTTCTTTTGATTCTGTAAATACAAGTAATTTATATTTTTTTTAGTATTTTATTTTGAGTCAATAATTCAACAAATTTATCCAATTTTGGGTCCTGATTAATTCCATTCCACATATTTCCAATTTTTTGCAGTGACTTAAGGTCATGTTCTAAATGCTTGATAAAATCCGGCGTAAAATGTTTTGGTTGGTATTCATAAGCTTTTTCTTTTTCAACAAGTTTTTGTATGGATTCTTCGTCATCTTTCTCTAATAATTCAAAAATTTTATTAATATATTTTTTGCTGACAAAAACATGGCCTTTTTTGTATTCTTCAATAAATCGTTTATAGGAATAGATGAATCTGTCAACTGATTGTTTAAATGCAAAGAAACTGCTCTCCAGTCTTTTTAACAATAATATTTTCATAAATCTTCCCATGTTCTTTTGAGACAATTCTTCTTGCTGGGTAATTTCTTTATTTAAATATAACAAAGGGGTATACCTTGAATATTTAAATTCGTTAACTATCAGTTCAACTGTTTTATTAAATGTCTTATCTAACTTTTCATCAAAATGGTAAACAATAGGTTTTGGATTCTCGACTTTAGGAAATTTCAATTTTTGCGATTTCAAATCATTAGCATAATACTTAATAATGCTATTTCTTGTCCTTCGTACCATCAGATGTTGAAGAACATTTTCCCTTATTTCTTCAGCATTTTCTTTTACTATTTTGAGATATTCTTCTTTGTCTTTTTGCCTGTCAAGTTCTCTTAGTTTGTTTTGCAATTTCTTAAAATACTTCTCTAAATCTCTTACTTTTGTATTGGGTAAAGTTGATTTATGAGCCTTTTGGAATAATTTAATCTGAGCAAATATATCTGAAGGAGAATTATTCAAGGGAGATGCAGAAACAAGTATTACTCTCTTGCGTCTGCATATTTCAAATAATTTTGCATACCTTTGAGTCATTTCATTTCTAAAACGGTGAGATTCATCGATAAAAATGTTTGTATATTTTTCTGTTCCTCTTTTAAGTAACGTATCTAATTTGCCTATTGATTCAAAATGAGTTTGTCTGACTCCAAAATCTAAAAAAACATTTGGCCAAGAACCCGGGTTATCTTTATCTAATAATGTTGGAGGGGCAATAACTAAGTTTCTTCCTTCTAGTTGCTGGGCAAGCATGGCAGAAATAAAAGTTTTACCAAGACCAACAACATCGGATATGAAAACACCCCCATATTCTTCTAATTTCATCTTGGCATCTCTAACAGCGTCTTTTTGATATTTTAAATCCATAAAATTTTTAGGCAAGTATTCTCTAAACAAATCATCTTGATCTATCTTGATTTTTTCCTTGAGATATTCATACAGGAATTTAATGAATAACTCGTATGGAGTAATTTCATCATTTAGCCATGTCTTCTTCTTAATAGTTTCAACATATTTTTCTGAAACATCAACAGAATTTTCCCATAACTCATTGAATTTTTTCAAAGAAAATTCATAATTAGATCTACTTTTTAGTTCAACATTAAATTCAATGTTATCTCTTAGTCCAGATCTTGTAAAATTACTAGAGCCTGTAATCACTCTTCCAACATCCCTATCACCTTCTTTGAAAGTCGTAATGTACAGTTTAGCATGAATGGTTTCAGCAGGATAAACCTTAACTTCCAACTTTCCAGAGTTCAGCCATTCAATAAATTTTATGATACCCTCTTCAACCTCCTGTGAATCTTTAGAATTTTCCATTTCTTTTACAACTTGATTTGAAAATTCGTCTTTAGTTTCTTTGTGTGAAGATGGAAATTTTTGTTGAATTTCTTTCTTTGATTGTTGAATCATGTCAAAAGTGGATCTGTCTGTACTTATTCCTATTAAAACTCTAATTTTTTCAGTTTTTTCCAATGATTTGTAAAGCGAATGAAAACCACTTGCATAAAAAT
>JAGXOI010000043.1 GCA_023659975.1 Candidatus Aenigmarchaeota archaeon LH_S4 | reverse complement strand
CCTCTATACGATTGAAATCGGTAGTTTCCTTGCCTTCTGGTTAATTATGAAAAAAGGGGTTTTGTTTTCTTTGATTTCAATTTTAGTAGTTGTAATTGTGTTTTCAATATTAATTTTGCAGAGGGAAACAATTTCCTTTGAGAGGGAGCAACTTTCCATGAAACAACAACTTGAGGATATGGATTATGCTTATAATAGTATTAGTAGAAGTTTGCACATTCTTGCTGATGTAACAACAAAGAGGGCAATAGTTTCTTCTTTGAGTTATATAATAGAAAATGGAAGTTTTTTTGAAGACAGGAGAACAGAAGAAAATTTAAAGGAATTAATATTAAATGGAACTTTGAGAGGAGAGGAGGTACCCTTTATGAAAAATAACACCCTGGATAAAGCAATTAGTGATTTGGAGATTTTTTATACAGGTGAGCCAAGAAAATATAATGTGAGTATTGAGCTAGATAAAATTTCTATAACTATTAATGATTCTTTTCATATTTTGTTTAATTCAAGTTCTGAAGTAAACATTTCAAAGACAGGAATTGCAAGGTTTTCAAGA
This sequence comes from Candidatus Aenigmarchaeota archaeon LH_S4, assembly GCA_023659975.1. Classification (GTDB taxonomy): domain Archaea; phylum Aenigmatarchaeota; class Aenigmatarchaeia; order QMZS01; family QMZS01; genus QMZS01. The sequence continues at coordinate 4,156 of JAGXOI010000043.1, read as the reverse complement.
AAAATAAAAATTTCAGAAAGAATTTCTATCAATGATTTTGAGGACCCTCTATATTTAATAAATATAACAGAGGGAAAGGGTTCAAGGATTATAAAGAAAAGTAAATACATAGATTTTACTAAACTTATTGTTAGTGGTACTGGCAAGGCATGGTGTTATGGTGAATTAACAGATAATATAAATGCTGATGAATCTGAGAAAAAAATTTTTGTAAATAAAACAGTAACAACAGGAGTAAATAAATTCTGTGGAACAATTTTTGAAAATAATGAAACTTCAGTTAATATCTCTTATTTAAAGGTTTCTTCTATCTCAAATTTAACTAATTATATAAACTCAGAAATTCTGCTCTCTGGAGAAAAAGGAAAAGCATGGAATATCACAAACTTTATTAAGCATGTAGAAAATTCTTGGTATATAAACTCAACCACAGGACCGAGTTTTTTTGATAGATTAGAAGGAAAAACTTACTGCTCTTATTGCACAGGGGGAAATGTAGGTTTAGAAACCTTTGTTGACAAAAACCACCTCTTAGGACTCAGTTTGGACATAGATAAAAATGCCACAAACATTGCCTACAAGTATATAAATGGAATCCTTGGAGAATCAAAAGGTTTCAACGAAAGTTCTACAAATAGTTCTTCATTCAGATATTTTAAAATAGATGATAGTTCTTACAGCAATTACTTTGAGTAAAAGAAGAATACTTAAAAAAATAAAATTATTTGGAGAAGTAGCTTCCCGATATAGTTTCTGTTCTGGTTATATTTAAATCACTCTCTTCCTTTATGAAACTTATATTTGTATCTACATCTGACCCACTCCCAGGTATATTAATAGTAACTACGTCGTTTGGATTTACATCTACTGGGCCTGTGCCAGAACCAACACTACAATTAGCAGATGCTGAATCACTAGATGCTGTACAACTTAAGTTATTTATCTTACCTGGGCCATTTTTAATTTCTAACTTTAAAAAAGTTCCATCATAGGTATGTGCATTATATGAGAAATCACCGAAGCAAGGTGTACAAGGTGGAACGCTTGTTGAACTACCTGGACTAAAAACACCCATTGAATACAATGCTCCTACTGCTATTACTACAATCGCTATTGCTATACCATATGTCATCAAGTATTCTAACGAAACTTGTCCTTTTGTCATAATATAACATTTCTTTTTAATATAAAAGGCTTTATTTTATTAATTTTTAGGTAATTTTTAGGATTTTTATTCCCTCTTTTGTAATTTCAAAAGGATGAATGAAAGTTGAGTGGTTAATCTGTCTCATCTTTCTAATTGATAAAGTTCTCTTGAACTCTTCTGCAATTGGAACAAACTCAACTTTTATAATTCCATCAACAAGAAATTCTATAATGCCTAAGGTTGATAAATCTTCACCACTTTCCGGAATTGTCCCAACCAGAAGAGAAGTAACCCCCATTTCTTTTAGAGAATTTATTAAATAAGTAATTGCAATTCTCCCAAGATACTTATCCTTAACAAATAATTCAAGTATTGAAGTAGAATCAAAAACCACTCTTTTTGCATTAATTTCTTTTACTAATTCTGAAATTTGGTCTACTAGATCATAGACATATATTTTTAGAATCTTTGATTCTTCTATCCCTGATGCTTGGGTGGGGAACTCCGGTTTAATAGCGAGGATTTTCAATAAATTTTGTTCCTCTAACTTTTCCAACCTAAAACCAAAAACATTTTTGGTTTCTTCTTTAATATTTTGGACTGTTTCCTCTGTTAAAACATAAATTCCAGGTTCACCACTCATTGCTCCAAAATAGATAAAAGAAACACAGAAACTTGATTTGCCCGTTCCTGTTTTTCCGGTAATTAGAGTTGTTGAATTTGGAATTAGGCCTCCTTCGATTAGTTCATCCAATCCTGATATATAAGTCTTTACTTTCTCCATATATATATTTATGATAAAAACAGGAATAGAAAAAATTGATAAAGAAATTAAGATAGAGGAAGGGAATACGGTTTTATTAACAGGCTCTATGGAACAAGTAGAGAGTTTTCCTTTTCGGTTCATTGCAGAAGGAATAAAAGATGGTGGGGCTATTTTATATATAACTTTTAGAAATCCCGCAAATAAAATAACAGAAGAACTTAAAAAAAGGTATATGGAAGGGAAAATAATATTTATAGATGTTACAGGAAAAGCACAACCAACAAATAATATTATAATTGTGAATCCTTCTGATTTAAATAGTATTTTGATTCATGCTCTCAAAGTTATTAAAAGAGAAAATTCAATAAAAAGATGCTATATAGAAGGCTATAGCAGGTTGCTCGATTATATACCTCCAGATTTAGCAGTTAGATTTTCTGCGGTTTTTATGAGAGAGATAAGTAAATGTAGAGTTGCATGTGTAATCGAAATTAATAAAATGTTGGCAGATAAATTTAAAAGATTTTTTGATATAGTGATAGAAATGAATGAAAAAACAAAAATAATGACAGAAAAATTTGAAAAAGAAATTTAAAAAATCTCTTGAGTTGGAAAAACTTCTATACCTTCCCTACCAATTTGAAATGGGACCTTAAAATTAGAAAAATCTGTAAACCTTAGCTTTTTTACTTCTAAACGTCTGTTGAAATAAGTTTTTATCTTGCTATAAGAAAGCAAAATTATTCCATCTGAAACAAATTCTTCAACACCAAATGTAGAAAGTTTGTTTGAATTATATGGAATATCAGAGATAATAATTGAAGTTATCCCATGCTTTTCAAATTTTTTTGATAGACTAAAAAGAAACCTTCTTAAATTAAATTCATTTTTTAGATAATACCCTAAGATAGAACTAGAATCTAAAACAACCCTCTTAGCATTTATCTCATTTATCAATTTATCAACCATTTTTTCCAGTCTATTTATTGAATATAATTCTTTCCACTCCATTAATTCAAATCTAACAATTTTTATTTTTTTTTCATTTTCAAACTTACTGATATTAAAACCAAATAAATATTCAAAAATATGTAATTTCTCAACATCTTCCTCCATTGATATATAAAGCCCAGGCTCCCCAAGTTCAGCTCCTTTGACAAGAAATTGTATGCCAAAAGTAGTTTTTCCAACTCCTGCTGGGCCAGTAACTAAAACCATACTACTTATAGGGAAACCCCCTCCAACAATTGAATCAAACCCTTTTATCCCCGTGAATACTTTTTTAAACATATTTAAAAAATTGGAATAGTTGAGATTTAATTTCTCTGTTAATTTCTAAAGAAATAACAATGAGAGGAATGTTGCGGACATTTAATTTGTTTACCAGATAATGGATAAATTTTATTGTTCTATCAACACCATTATACAATAGAAGAGTTGAAAAAGAATCTAAGATAACTGTTTTAAATTTCTTATCTTCAACTTTTTTCATTACCTTAATTGCCAGACCAAGCAAATCTTCTGGGAAAGGCAAAAAGATACAGGTAGAGGTTTCAGAAAATAGATTTGTTTTAGAAACCAAATCTATGAAAAAAATCTTTTTAACATCAACTTTATTCCTAAGTTCTTCAACCAAAATATCTTTTGGTTTATTTACTGTTATATAGATACAAGCTCCTTCCTTTATAGATTCCCTCACAACCTTTTTTCTTGTTGAATCAAAATTTCCAGGACCAAATGTTATGAACTTATTCTCCAGCAGCATAAAATTATAACCCCTAATAATAAAGTAACCATTTAAATAAAAACTTTTATATATTATGAAATTAAATACAGGAATAGAGAAACTAAATGAAATCTTAGGTGGTGGTATTGATGACAAAAGTTCTGTTCTATTACTTGCAAGTCCTCTAGTTGACAAATCAAGTTTTGCACAACATATTTTTTCAACAAGAATTTCCGAAGAAGATAAAGGAATTTATTTAACAACTTCTAAAATACCAGAGCAAATAGAAAAAAATTTGGAAGAACACGGATGGGAAACCAAAAATATAAAATATGTTGATTGCATTTCCTCAACTCTTGGAAAAGAACAGAAAACAAAATATTTTTTAAAGGAGAAACTAGTTGATGGAACAAATATTTTACCGAAAATAAGTGAGTTGTGGGATAAAGCAACAAAAGAAACAAAAGGTTTCGAGATAGCTATTTTTGATTCTTTGGAAAGTATGATGGGTTATAGG
>JAGXOI010000042.1 GCA_023659975.1 Candidatus Aenigmarchaeota archaeon LH_S4 | reverse complement strand
ATTTTCTATTTTCCTCTTTCCAAATTTAAATATCTTTAGGAGATCTCCAGAAACTTCTATTCTTGAGTTCTTTCCTTTTATTACTTTTATTCTATATTTTTTCCCTTTGTAATAGATAGAGCTCCTATCAAAAAGATTCACAGAATTTTCAAGTTCTTTTACTTTTCTCTTTAACCATTTTTGTTTTTCTCTTAATAAAGTTTCTAAGTTTACCCTCCTGCTACTCGGCAATATAATATCCAGTTGGTAGTTATAGTTCAATCTTAGATAAGCATTCTTGATTTTTTTAACTTTTATTTTACAATCAATTTCCTTATTTCCTATTTTTAGGAGCATAAATCAAAATAGTTTTAATTTAACTGATATTATGCAGGAGATAAAAATTTTCTTAAATAGGGCAAAAAAATTTATTAGAAGTGCTTATATAAAAGTTTAAACTTTTGGTTAGAAAGTCAAGAAACTATGTTCTCTAAAATATATATTCTATCACAGAAAACTACAAATAGTTTTAAATATTTTGTAATATATATATGGGAAATATAAATTTGTTAAAGTCGTTGTGGTCAAAATATGAATTTAAACTTGATACTCTAAGTAATAGGATAATTTTTCAAAAAACAATATATCTTCTGCAAGAATTAGGTTTAAACATAGGTTATAAGTTTAATTGGTATATCTATGGTCCATATTCCTCACAACTTGCTTCAGATGGTTTTGAATTAGAAGGAAAACAAGAAACAAAAGATTTTAGTCCTATAAGAGTAAAAAAATCAATTACCAGTAAGTTTGATAAACTAATAGATAAGAATAGTTCAACTTGGTATGAATTCCTATCCTCAATTCTTTTTTTAAAAAATAAAAAAGAAACAAAAGAAAAAATCTTTGAACAGCTCACTAAACATCAAAGTTATCTTGGAGATTATGAAACGTTTGAAATAGCTTGGAAAAAATTAGAAGTGGCGGGTTTAATTTAATTTTCTAATCTTTTTTATGTTTTATTCCTTTAGGCCGGACAATTTTAAAGTTTTTTAAATAATCTCTACTTATTTCCATTATTTCATCATGACGGTAATACCATATTTCATCGTCTTTTGTTAAAAAGAGATTACACTTATGAAAAATTGTAGAAGTTAGAATCAAGCAATCAGAAATACCAAAACGTCTGCCTTCAATATCTTTCAATCCGTTGAATATTTCTTTTTCTTCTTTTTTGTCTTCAAAGTCCAGTATTCTGAAATAAGGTAATACTTTTTCTATTCCTTTTATCCAACGAAACCATCTTTCTTTTTTTGAATTTTCTTCAATATTTATGGTTGTAAAACCTTTTGGTCTATTAGATTTATATACATCTTCTCTAATATATCTAAATATCTCAGCAAAAGCAACTTTTGGAATATATATCCTATTATTCTTATACTTTTCAATGATTTGTGAGCATTGTTTTGTGTGTTTAGTTTCACCACAAGCATCAATAATCACGGAAGAGTCTATTGAGACACGCGGGACACGACATTCACTTTTTTGAGGGCACCCATTACAAGGGTTATATTGCTCTTTATAATATTTATATTTGCATTTAGAAAATGATTTCATTTATAGGATTAACTTAAAAATTTAAAATCCCAAAATAGTTTTAATTTACCAAATATTATGCAGGAAATAAAAATTGGTTTAGAAGTTCATGTCCAGTTAAATACTGAAAGTAAATTATTTTGTTCCTGCTCAACAAAACGAGGGGAACCAAACACAAATGTCTGTGATATTTGCTTGGGCTTCCCTGGAACAAAACCTGTGTTGAATGAAAAAGCAATAGAATTAGCTTTAAAAATTGGTTATGCTCTGGATTGTAAGATAAATAGGAAGTTCCTCTTTTCAAGAAAAACATATTTTTATCCTGATTTACCAAAAAACTTTCAGATAACCCAGTTTGAAATTCCTGTTGCTCATAAGGGGAAATTAAAAGTTAGAGACAGAGAAATAAGAATCAGAAGGGTTCATCTGGAAGAGGACCCTGCAAAAATAATTAGGGAGGATGACTATATCTTGTTGGATTATAACAGAAGTGGAATTCCTCTGGCAGAAATTGTAACCGAGCCAGACTTGAAATCTCCTGCAGAGGCGAGAAGTTTTTTACAGAGATTAGAACAGATTTTGGAATTTATCTATGTTACTGACCTTAATAAAGAAGGAAGTATGAGAGTTGATGCAAATATTTCTATGACGAGATATAAAATAGAATACAACTATTCAAAAGGAGGGGGAATAACAGAAAGAAAAAAGGGAGATCAAGTAGAAATAAAAAATATTTCAGGAGCAAAGGAAGTTGAGAAAGCTTTGAGTTATGAGGTACTAAGACAAAAAAATATAAAAGAAGTAAAGAGAGAAACAAGATTGTGGAACGAAAAAACAAAAACGACAGTTAGTGCAAGGGTGAAAGAAGAGGAAGAAGAGTATGGATATATTTTTGAACCTGACTTGCCAGTTATTGAACTTTCTGAAGAAAAATTAAACAAAGTCTGCTCAAATCTGCCAGAGTTGCCAGAATCAAAGAAGAAAAGATTTTTGAAATATAAAATTTCAGAGGAAATTATTGATACTTTGCTTACAGAACCTGAGTTAACTCACTACTTTGAATATCTTTGTGAAACACATAATGAGAAGGCTTCAGCGGTTATACTTGCAAAATATTTGAAAAAGACCTTGAACTATCACAATCTTAAATTAAGAGATGTTGGTATAGAAGTCAGGCATTTAAGAAGAATACTTGATTTACTCCAGCAATACTTGATTACAGATGATGTTGCTGAAATAATTCTAAGAGAAATGGTTAATGATTATATTAATAGGGAAGAAATAAGAGAGCCCAAACAGGTTTTAAGAGATTTGGATTACGAAAAACCTTTAGAAGAAGAAAAGATAAGAAAGTTTGTCAGAGAAGTTATAAGAGAAAATACAAAAGCTGTTAAAGATTATCATAGGGGAGAAGAAAAAGCATTAGATTATCTTATTGGACAGATAATGAGAAAAACTGGAAGAAGAGCAGATGCAAAGAGAATTAAAGAATTGCTGAAATTTGAGTTGGATTAAAATGGAAGAAGAATTAGTAATTTCTGTTAGTGGTTCATTAATTGTACCAAAATCAATAGACACTGATTTTTTATTGGAATTTAAAAAAATTATTTTAAATCAAAATAAGAGGTTTATAATTATCTGCGGTGGAGGAAGAACAGCAAGAAAATATCAGGAGGCAGCAAGAAAAATTTCAAGTTCATCAAAATATGATTTGGACTGGCTTGGTATTTATGGAACTAAATTAAATGCCTATCTTCTCAAAATAATCTTTGGTGAAAATACTTATAGAAAAATAATCACTAATCCAAATGAAAAAGTAAATTTCAATGAAAAAATCTTGATTGCTTCTGGATGGAAACCAGGATTTAGTACAGATTATGATGCTGTTTTGCTGGCAAAGAATCTTGGGGTGAAAAAACTAATTAATCTCACAAATGTTGATTATGTTTATACCAGAGACCCGAAATTCAGTGATGCTAAACCAATAAAAGAAATTTCCTGGGAAGAATTTAGAAATTTACTGCCAGAGAAATGGGATCCTGGACTTAATACCCCCTTTGACCCTGTTGCAGCAAAAGAAGCAGAAAAATTGGGATTAGAAGTTGTTGTTATGGATGGAAAGAATCTAAAAAATTTTAAGAATTATTTAGAGGGTAAAGAATTTATAGGGACAAAGATAAAATAAAATCAACCTATATAATCAGAGAAATTTTTTGTCAAACTTTCTTTTTTAATTTTCTTTCCTTTTTCCAACTTTATCTCTCCGAATTTCTTCTCATATTTTTCAAGGTTTTCTTTTAGCAGATTAAAGAAAATTTTTGCCTGCTTTGGATTTAGGATAATTGCATTATGCTTGGCAACATAGGTGAGAACCTGCTTCTCCTGAACCACATCAACCCTTGGTGTTATCTGGGTGAAATCCAAAATAAATTCTGTTGGATTGTTAAAAATTGCGAGATTGTTCGCATAAAAAACTTCTTTATCATGATCTATATTCAGATTCACCTTCTTTTTTCCTTCTACCATAATTAAATTAATTATTTATTAACCCCCTGCCTTTGTCCTGGATAATAATACTTACTTAATTCCACAAGCTTCATCTTTCTCTCCAGTTTCTTTATTTTGTCCATTAATTCCTGGTTCATATCTTCCAGTTTTTTGTTACTTTCTTTTATTTTTGTCCATTCCTCGGGTTCTTCACTTGTTTCAGAAACTTCTATACTTTCCATAAATTTATCAAATTTTTTTGTAAGTTCTCCCAGATGTTCAGATAAACCTCCTATATTTGCAATAAGCCCAGAGTTTGTTTTTATAAGGTCATCAACAGTTTTCTGATTTTCTTTTATCATTCCAGCCAAATCTTTCAGAACTGCTGTATATCCCGGAGAACCTTGCTCAATTTTTTCAAGTCTTTGCTCAATTTTTCTTAAAGGAGTAACAGGAACAACTTCATATTCTTCTGCCATAATATATATTTAAATATATATTGGTTTTAGCCTAACCTTAATTGTAATTTGTAAGCACATAGGTAACATCTTTATGAATACAAGTAAAAAAGATGTTATCCACAAATGTAATAGGTTTCAGATATAATATAGCAACAAATTACCTGATAAATTAGAAAGAGTAAGTAGACTATGCCAAATCTATAACACAACAAGGAAGACAATACTTAAATGGGCTAAGCGATTCATAGAAAAAGGTAAGAGAGGTTTAGAAGACTTATCAAAAGCACCAAAGAGAGTTTGGAATAAGAAACCTAAAAAGTTGGAGGAGAAAGTGTGTTCTCTTTTCAGACAAGGATATACTCTAGAAGAAATTTTA
>JAGXOI010000041.1 GCA_023659975.1 Candidatus Aenigmarchaeota archaeon LH_S4 | reverse complement strand
ATATATAAGAAGAAGATTGGAAGAAAAAGATTTAACAAATTTTGCAAGGAATAATCTAAAAGAAATTGTTAAAGAAATTGTTAAAATGAGGGAAAAATATTTTATAAAGTTTTTTAATGAATCAACAAGGATATCAATCAGGATGCATAAACTGGAATTAATTCCCAGTATTGGAAAAAAGCATGTAAGACTTATTTTGTCAGAAAGAAAAAAACCTTTTACTTCTTTTGAAGATTTAAAAAAAAGGATTGGAATAACTACTGAGATAGAGTGTTTGATAACTAGAAGAATTATTGAAGAATTGAAAGGAAAAGAGAAATATTATTTATTTGTTGGTCATTTTCCAACACCAACCTCCTTTAAAAAGTAACTAACTACATGGGGTCTGTAAAAATCAATTGCTAGAGGGGGGAGATACATATTTGTGAGTCTGTCATCAAAATTGTGCTCATAAGGACCAAACCTTGAAAAAGCAAAATCAAGACCTAAAGATTCTGGAATCTTTGATAACCTTGTTTTAATATTTCCAAATTTTTCTTTTAATTCCTTAAATTTCTTTGGTTTTTTTTCCTTATTTTCTTCCTCCCATTTTTCTATAATTTTACCAGCTTCTTCTTCTGAGCTTATATTTTCTTCACTGGTAACACCTAACAATTGATTCATCTCTCTGTCAAATTCTTCCTGCAAACTCTTTAATTTAAGCAAAAGAACAAGCAATGCATTTTGGCTCACCATCCAGTTTTTTGTTTTAAAAGTTACATCTTCTATCTCATCTCCTGTTGGTGCTCTATAGACTATTCTTATATTTGTAACCTCTAAAAAAACATAATATAATCTATTCTCTTTCATCCACCCGTTTTCAGGATTTGTAATATCCTTAACATTTTTATCAACCCATTCTCTATCCTTCATAATCCAGGGATGCTCCTTTGCCAGACCCTTGTATTCATTAAAAATTAGTTTTTCTTTTGTAAATTTATCATAAGGGTCTATCCCTGATTTTATTAACTCATTTATATTCAGACTTCCTATTCTTGGCTCTATTCCAACAATGGGCTGCCACGCTACAACACTTATAATATTAGTAGAAATAGCCTGTCCAGGGGAATGGTAAGGAGTGGTTAAAGTTTCCCTGGCTGCTTCTGAACTGGACAGACCTTCTTTGTAAAGTCTGTGCCTTGCAACCAGAGGTTTTAGCCAGTTTTTATATTCTTCTATTGATTTTTTTCTTGAGTTTCGCTGTGCTATTAATCTCCTAAATCTGTTTTCAACTTCTGGGATAAATATTGATTTCCAATTGTTATATAATCTCTGCTTTGTTGATAGGATAACAGCCTCTGCCCTGGAAATTTTTAGTTCATCTTTAATTTTATCTACTTCTTCTTCCCTAGGTACTCTTTCTCCAACTGTCATAAAATCAGAAATTATTGTTGGCCACCTCGCAACAATACTTTTTATTGCATTCGCTCCTGTACTAATATCAACTTCATCTACAAACATCGCTCTCAAAGAATGCTCATCTCCTGTTTTTATAATTTTTACTAACTCTTCATATTTTCTGAGATCATGGGCAAGCAGTTCATAATCTGAAACAGCACTTGAAACACTTGCAAGACCCTGCTTGATCCTCCCCTCCATCTCTTCTTTCTGTCTTTGAGTAAGATTATAGTAACTAGCATCAACAGGAGAAACTTCTAAATTTTCACTTACCTTTTGGACAACATAACCTTTGTCTTCAAGATTAAAAAGAAAATTAATCCATAAATCAGTTCCTTTTCCTTTTGGTAAGGTAAAATTGAATTCTTCTCTTGTCTCAAAAGGAGCAACACAAATATATTTTCCAAAATATTTTCCATCTTTGGAACCATCCTTAAACATCCGTTCAATAAGAGGTTTATCTCCCATTTATACCACCAACCATAATTTAAAAAGCTAGTAAATAAACACCAAAGAGCAAAATAAAAATTCCTATTATAATAAAAATATTTGAGAAACTTTTTGGCTGGTAATCCCCCGGCTGTGGGAATTTAATTGTTATAATCAATCCTATTCCTATGAGAAAAATACCAAATATTTTTCTGATAAATGCTAAAAAACCTATTTTATAAATTATTAGAAAGATGATAAAGGCAATTAAGCAGATAAATAAAATTATCAAAGTAGTTAAATCTATTTTAAAATTTCTGAGGTTTAACATAAATATAATTTTTCATTGTTATTAATAAAGTCTAAAAAGAAGAGTAAAACCTTTTGATAAGAAATAAGCATTTTTCTTTGAATGTATCCTCCCTTCAAAGCGATGAATACCCCTGTTACTAGACAAGGCAGGAATTTATGACTTATTTAACTTAAAAAATATTGATTATGGGATATATTCCTACTGGGGCGAAATTAACAATATGGAATGATTTGTATAAAAGAGGCTCAAAGCCAGGGTTGAAAAATCTCGAATATTTTTATGAAGGAAAAAATGCAAAGAGGTTGATTGAATTTATTCCAAAACTAATACAGACTATTTTTGCTCCAACAACATGGCAGCAAAAAGAAATTAATGTTAGCGAAGGTGGTTATAGTGTTTACTGGTATGTGTTTAAAGATTTGGATAATTTCACCTATTTCAGAGTTGATGTTGAAATTAAAATAGAATATAAGGGGGACACAGGAAAAGCAAAAATAAAATTAAGCGAGCCTGTTATTGTAACAGAATATCCTCAGGAAACTTATTGGCAAAAAACATTTTTCTATGAACTTTTAAGAGTTTTTTGGCATAATGTATTTTATAACAAAAAAGTTGATGAATACCTTAACTGGGCAAAACTAAAAGTTTCCTGCTTTGAGGAAAAATTGCTCAAATATTTTGACAGATTAAAAGAGAGTTGATATGAGAGATATAATTTTTGAGGATAATCTTTCTTATCCAAGAGAAAAGGAAATTATAAAATTTCAGGGAGAAGAGCCTTTCAGATTATATTCACAGATGAATAAGCTTCTCAAAGATGTTCTTGAAGTGATGGGAAAAGATGTAAATGAGATGAAACTAAAATGGGATGCAACAACTCCAGATAAATCATTTTATGTGAAATGGAGTGTTAAAAGAAAAATTGATGCCTGGACAAATAGCTTTTATGACGTTATTGCCCAGGGTAAACAAAACTCACAAACAAGAAAAGGAGACATTATAATTGCAATAGTACCTTCATTCAGAACAGAAATCAAAGGAGGTTTCCTACAAAAAACTTTCTGGTGGATTTATTATTTCGTTTATTACAAAAAAAAGAGAAGCCGGGATTTCTACTATGCAAAAAATCTGGCAAATAAACTGAAAACAACTATTGCAAACCTGTATGGGATTAAGCCGATGGAATCTGTATAAAAGGATATAATTAATACTAAACAATCAAAAAATAAAAAAATTAAAATTTCATCAAAGACTTTACAAGTTTGTCTTTTTCTTCGTCCCTGGCTTTGAATAAAGCACTTAAAACGGTTTCAATAGAACTAACTCTCTTATCTAACTTACCAACCATTTTTTTGATTTCTACTAGAGCACACCATAGTTGTGCAATCTGGACATTTTCTGTATCTTTATAGGCACATCTATGCTTTTTAACTGCTTCAAGTAGTTGGTTTAGTTCTTGCTCCGCATCTATAGATAGCTCTTCTTTCCAGTCCTCTTTTTTACCATTTCTGTTTAGCTCAAGCATCTTGTTCACCTAATAATAATTACATAGAAAACTTTAAATACTTTTAAGTAAAAACTGTAATCTAAAAATATTCTGCAATATTGTTAATCCAAATATTGTTCTCAGAGATTATAAATTTGAAATACTGCAAAAACCATGGATTCAGAAAAGTTATACTTTTTGGTAAATATAAAGAATATATTATGGAAGATTCTATTTTAGTTATTTGTGTTGACAGAGATAATGATATTGGTGAGAAAATTGGAGTGGGGGGTCCAGTATTTGGCAGAAAAGATAATTTAGAGGTTTCGAAAAATCTTGCTCTTGAAGACCCTGAAGAGAGTGATGCAAATTCAATATTTGGTGCTATAAAAGAATATGATAGCCTGAAGGCACAGAATAAAAAAGTGAATATTGCTACTCTTATTGGAGATAGTAGAGTGGGAACTATTTCAGATGAAAAAATTGCAGAGCAATTAGATAGTACAATAAAAAAATACAAACCGAAAAAGGCTGTTTTTGTTTCTGATGGAGCAGAAGATGATTATATTCTTCCAATAATTCAATCTAAATTACAGATATTATCAGTTAAAAAAATTATCGTAAAACAAAGTTCCCAACTTGAAAGCGGTTATTATATGATTATAAAATTTTTTAAGGAACTTGCACATGACCCACAAACAAGCAAATTATTTCTTGGAATACCTGCTATAATATTGGTATTATATGCTATTCTTGGTGGTTTAGCATGGAGATTTATATTTGGGCTTGTAGGTATTTATTTAGTTATAAAAGCTTTTCATCTGGAAAATTTTGTTAGTGCTTTTATTGGAGAATTAAGTGCAACTTTTTCAAAGGACAAACTTTCGTTTTTTTGTTATATCCTATCCGCTGCATTTATTATAATAGGTTCTGTACTAGGCTATAATAATTATAATCTTTATTTAAATTCTAATTTTCTGATATCTGCTTTAAGTTTCATTCATGGATCTCTAATTTATTATTTTGCGGCAGGATTAGCTATTTTAACGGGGAGGCTACTTTATAGTTATGACAAAAAACAAAAGGGAATAAAATATCTCACATATTATGCCTTACTTTTCTCTATTTATATTGTTCTTGAAAATAGTGTAAAATATATCATTTTACCAGATTATAACGTGATCTATCTTATTACCTCGATTTTATTAGGGTTTATAATTATTTTAATAGCCTTAATAACAGAGAAAATTGCTTATTCGAGTTAAATCTATGTTCTTTCAATTATATGTAAGATAAGTTTCACGCTCACCAAAATTTTGGGGTAATAGCCTTATTTTTTAAACTTACTCAAAGACCACATAACTCCTATATCAACTAGCAAATTTATAGTTTTATTTGTATTTATATACAGTAATATATATAATTAATTATATAACTAACATTAAACAAAATACATATGTTCTATATAATAT
>JAGXOI010000040.1 GCA_023659975.1 Candidatus Aenigmarchaeota archaeon LH_S4 | reverse complement strand
GTGGTAACTTAATTTATGTAGAAAATCTAATCTTTGGTTTGTTAGAGTTTCATAAGATCTTGCTAATTTCACTCTTTGTTTACTCCTATTACTAGACCTTTTCTTCTTTTTACTTAATCTCCTATGCTCTCTTTTGAGTTTTCTTTCAGTCTTCTTTAGAAATCTTGGATTTTCTATAACTGTTCCATCCGACAGAGTAGCAAAATTCTCTAATCCTAAATCTATACCAACTTTGTTTTCAGGATATTTATGTTTAACTGGTTTGTTTTCTATTTCACAACTAAAGGAGACAAACCATTTGTTATCTGGTGTTTTCTTAATTGTAAGGGTTTTTGGAGTTCCTTTTGGTATCCTATGCAACTCAATAGGAATAGAAGTTATTTTAGAAATTTGTAATCTTCTCTGATTTTTGAACTTGAAACAACCATTATTCTGTGGATAAGTTATACTGTTTATTCTCTTCTTGAATCTTGGATAGCCAACTTTGACTTTCTTACCTTTCTGTTTTTCTTTTATTCTCTGATAAAATGCTTTATAAGACTTGCTTAGCTTATCTGCAACATTCTGTAGAACCTGAGAATGTCCTCTATAACTTTCTTTTAGAATACTGGTAAGTTGATACAAATCTTTTCTACTTGTTACAGACTTTCCACTACATGTGTAAGTTTCTTTGGATATTTCCAATAAGTCATTATGTAAGTTTTTACAAATCTCAAATTGTTTTTCTAATCTTATTTTTTGTTTTCCTGTTGGATAAATTCTGTATTTATAGTTTCTCAATAACATATATAATATAGCAAAAATCTTTAATAAGGTAATTGAGCTACTACCAAAATCCTGTATTATTAACTAAGATTTTGGAAGTAGACTTCTTGGATATTTAAAGTTAAAATTTTTAACTTTAGAAAAAATAACTTAAATTTATTATGGGATCTCAAAGAGGGAAGGTTTTGGAGTGGGGAATGTAGATACCCTTTCAATTATGAACCAAATAGAAAAAGCAGTTAAAATTCTAAAAATAGGGGGGATTGTTGCTTACCCAACTGAAACTGTTTATGGAGTTGGTGCAAATATTTTTGATGAGAGTGCAGTAAGGAGAGTTTTTGAAATTAAGAGAAGGCCTATAAACAAACCAATTTCTGTTGCAGTGGCAAGTTTTGAAATGCTGGAGAAAGTTGCTTGTGTTTCTTTAGAAAATAGAAAAATTATAGATGAATTGCTTCCAGGACCTGTTACAATAATTTTGCCAAAAAAAGAGATTATTTCATCTCTGCTGAGTGGAGGAACTGATTTGATAGGAATCAGATTTCCTGAAAACAAGAGGGCAAGGAAAATAATAGAAAAAGCAAGATTTCCAATAACCTCGACTTCAGGTAACTTTTCTGGAGAGAAAGAAATCACAGAGATGAAGGATATAACTTTGAATGTGGATTTTGTTGTCCACGGAGAATGTAAATATAAAAAACCTTCAACTGTTTTGGATTTGGTTGAAAGAAGAATTTTAAGGGAAGGGGTAGGAGTTGAGAGAGTAAAGGAGATTTTATAAATCAGTTTTTCTTGAAATAAAAACAATCACTATATTTTATGGGTATAGAAACTAAAGACAAAACAATCCTTGAGAAATTTACAAGAGACTTTGTTAAAATTTTAGAAAAATACACAAAATACATTATTGTTTCTGGTTTTGTTGCTATTTTACATGGAAGAAGCAGAGGAACAGAGGACATAGATATAATTGTTGAGAGAATTGATTTAGAGATTTTTATTAGGCTACACAAGAATTTGTTAAAGAAAAATTTTGAGTGTTTACAATCTAGTAAACCAGAAGAAATTTATAAATATTTGAGAGATAATCTAAGTGTTAGATATGTGAGAAAGGATAACCTTGTTCCACAAATAGAACTAAAATTTGCCAAGGATGAACTGGATGAATACCAACTAGAGACAAGAAAAAAATTGCCCTTTACTGGAACAGATCTCTATTTTTCAAGTATTGAAATGAATATTGCATTTAAAGAAGAATTATTAAAATCGGACAAAGATATTGAGGATGCAAAACATTTAAGAATTATTTATGGTGACAAGATTGATGAGAAAGAAATTGAAAAAAGAAAAAAAGAGATTAGAAAATTAAGATTATGAGAGAAGAGCATTTGAAAGAAGTTGAAAGATGGGCGGAATTTGTCAGGACTCATAAAAGAGAGGAATGGCAACCACAGGTAAAAGCATTAGTAGATTCACAAATCATTATTGCAAACAGATTTTACAAGAGACTAGCGAGAACAAAAGGTGGAAAAGAGAAAATCAGGAAATTGGTGGAAAGTAGGTTGTGACTTCCTCTTCCTGAATAAATTCAGGAGCTTCCTTAACCAAAACACCGTTCTGAATACAGAAGGCTAACGAGGTTCTAAAGTCGCTAACAAAACTTACCGTAGCAGAGGTTTTGGTCTGACACGCTTTAGTTTAGGGCTGAGTCACCTTTTTCAGACGCCATTTCACTATTGTAGGGTCAACAACCCCGTCTTCCAAGATATACCCAGAAGACAATACAGGACATGTCAGTCCATATTTAATTATGTTTTAAAAGTATTTAAGGGCAATTCATCTACACGAGCGAAATCGGGAGTTTCTTGCCTTTGGTTAAGTATAATAGTTATAATTCAATAAGTTGGGTATTTAACGTTTTTTTATTGAGAAAATATCAAAGGCCGGTTACTCACCTATAGGTCGCCCAACAATATTGGAAGATGATCTTACAATTAAAGAAGATAATTTGCGGAAAGCAATAGACTTGAGAAATGGTCCACTTAAATATGAGGCAATAGGTATATTTAATGGTTCAGAACCAGAAGACCCAAAATATATGGAGCAAGGATATAATGTTGTTATAGCCCTAAAGAAAATAGCATAAACACAAATTCCTTCTTATTAATATTTAAATTTAATTATATTATACTGTCTGTACTTTTCACGGTTTTTGAGCGGTTAAATTCCTGAAGTTATTATAGGACCGTGTTGCGGCAGTTTAGATTAAGATGGATTATCTGAAGATAGTTGAAAAAAACCTTCCTGAGTTACCAGATGCAAGAATTAATTACGAAGGCAGCAAAATTGTTGTGTACACAAGAAACAAGAACTTTTTTCTGACTCAGGATGAGAAGGTTAAGAAAATAGTAGAGAAAATAAAAAAGAGAGTAGAGGTAAGAATAGAAACTGATACTCTACCTTCAACAGATGAAACAATCTTAAAAATCAAGGAAATTATTCCAAAAGAGGCAGAAGTCTCAAATATCTATTTTGAGCCGGATTTCTCAAGGGTTACAATTAATGTGAGATACCCTAAAATTGCTATAGGAGAAGTAGGTGAACTTGTTAGAAGAATTAAAAAAGAGACTTTCTGGATTCCTCATGTTCAGAGAGTTGCAACTCCAAAATCAATTCATGTAAAGGCAATAAGAAAAACTTTGTATCAATCCTCAAAATACAGAAAAAGATTTCTAAATAAAATTGGGAAGAAGATTTATCTAACAGAGCCAAAAGAGACAAAATATGTAAAGGTTGTAGCTCTTGGAAGTTGTAGGGAAGTTGGAAGAAGTTGTTTTTTGATCCAGACACCAAATTCAAATATAATGCTTGACTGTGGTCTCTCTATGGGTGCAACAGGAGAGGACCAATACCCAATTTTTTCACCAGATTTTAATATAGATTCCCTGGACGCAATAGTTTTGAGTCATGCTCATTTAGACCATTGTGGTTTTATACCCTACCTATATAAAATAGGTTATAAAGGCCCTGTTTATTGTACAGAACCAACAAGAGAACTTGCAGCTTTGCTCCAGTTGGATACAATTCAGTTAATGCAAAAAGAAACCGGAAAAAGTTTATACACAAGTTCTGATATAAAGAAAATGATAAAAAATGTGATTCCTTTGAAATATAAAGAAGTAACAGACATAACTCCGGATGTGAGACTGATTTTTGAAAATGCTGGCCATTTATTGGGAAGCGCAATTTCTCATTTTAATATTGCAGATGGAAAAGTAAATGTAATATATACAGGGGATATAAAATATTCTGTTTCAAACCTGCTTGACCCAGCCTTCACACAGTTTTTGAGATGTGAAGGAATAATAGTAGAAAGTACTTATGGAGCGCAAAATGATTTAACACCAAGACTGGAAGATGCAGAAAAAGAATTTATATCAATTATTAAGGAAACAATCAAAAGGGGTGGTAAAATTTTAATTCCTTCTTTCGCAGTTGGTAGGGCTCAGGAGTTAATGCTGATTTTGGAAAAATATAATATTGATGTTCCTATCTACATAGATGGAATGATTTATGATGCATCTGCAATACATTCAACTTATCCGAAATATCTTGCTTATAATTTACAGAGGCAGATTATTGACGAAAATAAAAATCCTTTTGAATCAGAAAGATTCATTCATGTTGCAAGTTACAGGGAGAGGGAGCAGGTTTTGGAAGATGAAAAACCCTGTATTATTATTGCAACTTCTGGAATGATGAATGGAGGTCCTATTATAGAATATATAAAGAAGTTTGGTTCTGACCAAAAAAATACATTAGTTTTTGTTGGTTATCAGGCTCGGGGAACTCTTGGAAACAAAATACAGCAGGGTAATAAGGAAGTTGAATTACAAGATGGGGAAAAAGTAGAGATAAATCTGGAAATTAAAACTCTGGATGGTCTTTCAGGACACTCTGACAGAAAACAACTTTTAAATTTTATTGGACACCTGAAAGAGAGACCAAAGAGAATTCTTGTTAATCACGGTGAACAATCCAAAGCACTGAGTCTGGCAAGTGCAATCAACAAAATATTTGGTATTGAGAGTTACGCTCCAATGAACTTAGAGGCTATGAGATTTTTATAGTGTGCTTAAAATTTATGAAATAAAAGCAAAGAAAATATTAACTAAAATTCCTGGCACTGTTAAGTTAAAAAATTAAGTAAAAAATTCAACAAACCAATTAAGATTTATTTTAAACATAGGTTCTTTGAAATTTGTTTAATTATGAAATATTTGGTTGTAGATGATTTTCATGTGACTTCCTCTCCCTGAATAAATTCAGGGGCTTCCTTAACCAAAACACCGTTCTGAATACAGAAGACTGGCGAGGTTCTAAAGTCGCTAACAAAACTTACCGTAGCAGAGGTTTTGGTCTGACAC
>JAGXOI010000003.1 GCA_023659975.1 Candidatus Aenigmarchaeota archaeon LH_S4 | reverse complement strand
ATGTGTGCGAAATTAGGCTTCTTGGAGAAAATTGATTAGTTTATTATTTTATTTCGCACACCTTTATAATCTTAATTTCTAATAATTGAATCTTACTATAATTATGTCATTTAATATATTTAATAAACCTATTAAAAATAAAACAGGGAAGTATACGATAGGAGTTAGTTCTGGTCTGTTTGGGGCAGCACAGCCACAGGAGAAAATTTCTCTTATAGATTTATCCCAAAAAGGTTTTTACTCCGCATTAAAAGGGGTTAATTTCACTCAAATTGACTTGGAAACCGCTACTGAACTAGATTCACCTGACATAGATAATAGACTAGAAAGAATTAGAGGTTTAGGGATAAGTTATGGATTTCATGGTGAAACTCCTGCGATGGGAGGCGCACAGATTGCCTTGACTTCTGCAATAGAAGACCAGTATAGAACAGGACATAAAAGATTTGTTAAAAATTTAGAAGGAAGTGGTAGATTAAAAGCTGTTTATTATTTGCAGCACTCCTGTGAAGGTCCTCCTGCAGAAACTCCATATATAAGACTTGGAGAAAGTATGCAACCAACTTCTGTAGTTGATATCTGGGGCAGGAGATTGTACGAATTTTTGGATGAAAAAGATAAAGAATATTTGCAAGACTGGGCTATAGAGCAGGAAGAGATAACAATGCCCCTCAGATTGGATAGCCCTAAAGAATTAAGTAAAGATCCGAAATTTATGAGGGGTTTGGAGGAGGAGTGCAAGGCTGAGGTAGATGAAAGATGGAAGAAGGAAGGAAAAGAAATAAAGAGTAGAGAGGATGAGGTAAGATTTAAGGAGGAAGTAAAAAGGAAGATGGATGAGAGAGCTCTTCCAAGAGCAAGAAAAACTGTAAAGGAATATTTATTCAAGAGATTGCATCTATCCGATATGGTTTTTGGTGCAGAAAAAATTCCATATTTGATAATTGGAAAATGGATGTCTGACAAAAAAGACCCTATCTGGTTAGGAAGTGTGGGAAACAAAAAATTTGAAAGTGTTAAAGAAAATCCTCCAGATTGGGTTCCTGCAGTTGCAGCAAAATATATTTGGGGGCATCTTAATCCTCTACCAAGTATGGAAAACAAATTTAAAGATCCTAAGAAAATTTTAGAGAAATATAATTTTGATTTTGTTATTGAAACTCCAATGGTTTCAAAAGGTATGGAAGAGGAATACAGACTTGTGAAACCAAAACATTTTGCTATTTTATGCAAAAATTCAGGAACAAAACATTGTGGAGTTGTAATAGATTTTGAGCATTGTTTAGGGGCAGGCATAAACCCAGATAAAGAAATAGAAGAATTTTGCTCTGATGGTGGAAAATATGTTAAGGCTTTACATGTTGGATGGCCTACACCTTTACAACCTGCCCATATCCCGCTTCCTCTGGGTTCAGAGCAACAGGAATGGTTATATAGATGGATGCTTGCTCTGAGAAAAAAGGGTTTTAATGAGAGGGAAAATAGGTACATAATTTTTGAGAGGGGCGGAGGTGTTGGAGGGGATCCAGTAGACCAGTCAACTCTTGCACTGAAAAAAATTGTTGAATTTTTAAGACAAGAAATTCCTGTGAATAACTTACCAAAAGAATTTTTTGGGATGGAGGATAAAACAATAAAAATGCAGGAAAGCGAGATCAGGGAACACGCTTTTGACCCTGTAAAAGGTTTACTTGCTATTCCTGAAGAAAAGCATGGATTTTTGAGTAAGGCTGCAGTAGGAAAAGGAAAGGAAAAGGAATGGGAAACTGAGAAGTATAGATAAAATAAGTTGATATAACTACAATATGTCTTATTTGACTCTGGACGATGTAGAAAAATACCTTAATCCAGAAAAACAGCATTTAGCATTAAAAAAAGCCTTAGAAGAAGAAAAGTATTTGAAGTTAAAAAATTAACAAAATATAATAATATATTTATGCTAAACTTTAAAAAAGTTGGAAAGGATAACAAATTTTATATCATTTTTACAGATTTGGATGGCACCTTGCTTGATAAAAATTATTCCTATAAAAAAGATTTACCTGTTTTAAAAATTTTGAGAAAGAAAAAAGTGCCAATAATTTTTTGCTCTGCAAAAACTAAAGCAGAACAGGAGGTTATCAGAAAGAATATGAAAATAAACCATCCATTTATTGTTGAAAATGGCTCAGCAATTTACTTTCCTAAAGGATATTTTAGTAAAAAAGTTGGTGAAATAAAAGGCAGGTATGAAATAATTGTTTTAGGTACTAAATCTGAAGAACTAAGAAAAGAAATTAAAAAACTCAAAAAGAAATACAAAATAAAAGGTTATCAAGATATGAGTGATAAAGAAGTTGCAGAGGTAACTGGTCTTGATTTAAAAAATGCAAAGTTAGCAAAGAAAAGAGAATTTGGGGAAACAATAGTTGATGCAGATAAAAAAGCATTAGAAGAATTAAAAAAGAAATTTAATGTTGTGAAAGGCGGAAGATTCCTACAAGTCTTTGGTTATAGGGCTGATAAGGGAAAAGCTGTTAAAATATTATCTAACCTATATAAAGAATTTGAAAAGATAACAACAATAGGAATAGGAAATTCTCAAAATGATGAGCCAATGCTCAAAGTTGTTGACATACCTGCAATAGTGAAAAATCCTGATGGAAACTGGGCTGATTTAAAAATTGATGGGATTTATAAAAGTAGGGAAGTTGGTCCCGAAGGATGGGTTAAGGTTGTGAAAAAATTTGTTTTGGATAAATGAGTTTAATGAGATTTTTAAATTATAATTAATAAATTATGCCTAAACAAAAAGTTAGTAGAGTTAAAAACGAGGAAAACTTAAAGATTTATTTAGTTCCCCATACGCACTATGATGCAATATGGGTTTTCACAAAGGAAGATTATTTTTATATAAATATAGATTTGATTCTGAAAAAGGTTGTTGACCTGCTTGAGAAAGAGATAGACTACAAATTTCTTATAGAACAAACTTATCTTCTGGAAGAACTTGAAAAGAGATATCCTGAATTTTTCAAAAAAATTACAAGATATGTGAAAGAAAAAAGAATTGAAATTGCAGATGGGGAATACTTAATGGCTGATACAATGCTTCCACAGGGAGAAACATTGATCAGGGAAATAATGTTTGGCAAGCAATTTGTAAAAAAGAAGTTTGGTGTTGATGTTCCTGTAATGTGGCAGGCAGATAGTTTTGGTTTGAATGCACAACTTCCGCAGATATATAGAAAGAGTGGTTATAAATATCTTGCATTCAGGCGGGGATGCCCAGAGAAAAAACCTTCTGAATTTATATGGGAGGGTTTAGATGGAACAAGGATTATATCTCATTTTATGCCCTTGGGTTATAGAGCGGGTCTAAATTTAAGTAAACTCGGAGAAAATTATATAAAAATGAAGAATGTATCTGCAACAGATAAAGTACTCATGCCTTCTGGTAGTGGTGTTACAATGCCGCAGGAAGAAACAGTAGAAGTGGTTAAGAACTGGAACAAAAAGAATAAAACCAAGATAAAAATTGCAATCCCCTCGGAATTTTTTAAGATGGTGGAAAAATATGAAAAAAAACTAAAAATCAGAAAAGGTGAAATGTATTCTGGAAAATATTCTGAAATATTTCCTGATGTTGCATCAAGCAGGATATGGCTTAAAAAAAATTTAAGAAAATATGAAACTAAACTAGTAGGTCTTGAGAAGTTTTGTACAATTAATTCTTTTATAGATAGCTACTATCCAGAAGAATTAAGAGAATGCTGGAAAAAAGTATTATTTTTAGGTTTTCATGATGTCGTTCCTGGTACAGGCATGGATAAAGGATATGAAGAAGCAAAGCAACATATAGGTTTCCTAAATACCAAAATTAAATATCTAATTCCATCTGTTTTGAAATCTATTGTTGAAAATGATTCAAATAATGAAACTTTTGGAGATCTTGCAGTATTTAATCCTTTATCTTGGGAAGTAAGTAATTGGGTGGAAGTTAACCTGAAATTTAACAAAGGGCAGGTATTTAAAATAGAAGGAGTTAAGAATAGGGATGAAGTAAGAGAAGTTGAAGTTATAAGATTTGCAAGGTATGAGGATGAATCCTTAAAAAGAGTAAAAATAGGTTTTGTCGCAAATGTTCCTCCAACAGGATACAAAGTTTACAAAATTATAGAATCAATAACAAAAACTGAAAAAAATTCATTTATAAAAATAATAGGAAACACGATTGAAAACAAATTTTTTAAACTTAGGTTTTCTTCAGATACAGGACTTATAGAAGTATTTAAAAATAACAAGAGGATATGTAAAGGAAATGAGTTAGTAGTTGAAGAAGAAAGTGGAGACCTCTATTATCATAGAGAAAGACTTGGAATTCCTTTAAAGACAGAGAGGGGAGAAGGAGTCAAATATGGTTCTTTTAAGGTAAATAACTTCTGGATTGATAAATCTCCATTAAGGAGAGTTATAAACATAGAAAGCGATTACTATTCTTTAAGATGGCCTTATAGATTAACAGACAAAACAAACACAAAAATCTGGAGACAAAAATTTATAAAATTTAAAAAGAAAATAATCATTTACAAAGATATTCCAAGAATAGACTTTATAACCTATGTTGAAAATAATCATCCAATGATAAGATTAAGGGTAAAATTTGATACAAACATTAAAAAAACAGAATATACCTGTGAAACACAATTTGGGGCAATAAAAAGAAAAACTAATCTCTATTATCTAAAGCCAAAAGGATGGGTAGAAGAACCTTCTGGAGTATTCCCTTCTCTAAGATGGATTGATTATAGTGATAAAGAAGAGGGACTGACAGTTATAAATAAGGGGAACCCTGAAAATGAAGTAAGAGATAAAACAATATATTTGACTTTAATGCGGTCAGTTGAAATGCTTTCTTCTGATGGGGAATCTGGACCAGTAATCCCTGTCTCTGATGCAAGGGAAATCAAGAAATATAATTTTACATATTCTATATATCCTCATAAGAAAAACTGGAAAAAGGCAAACTCTTACAAACAGGGATATGAATTCAATTATAGCCTAATTGCCTTGCAGTTACAGAGAGAAAAGAAATACAAGAGGGAAAACTCATTTTTGAAAGTCTCTCCAGATAATGTTATCGTAACTGTGCTAAAAAAGAGTGAAGATGAAAAAGGAATAATAATCAGGTTTTATGAAGCACAGGGCAAAAAAACAGAAACTACTTTAACTTTGTTTAAAAAACCAGAAGAAGTGCAAGTAGTAAACTTAATAGAAGAAAAAGATAAAGAATTTGATAAAAAAATTGAAATTAAGGAAAACGAAATTAAGTTAAATGTTGATCCTTTTGAGATTGTGAGTTTAAAAGTGAAATTATAATCGGTTTATTTTTAAATTAAGAGATAAAAACTTAGTAATTAATTATGGGCTCGTGGTCTAGACAGGATTTTTATAATCTTGGGATAGTTGGTTAGGACGTCGCGTTGACATCGCGGAGATCAGGAGTGAAGTTTTTAAAAAACTTTCCTGAATTCAAATCTGGCAAATCAAAGATTTGCAATTTTCCGATTTGCCAATTGGAAATCTCCTCGAGCCCATTTTGAAATAATTAAAATTACAAGCTAAAAATGTAGTTACTATTTTAATTTATCATAAAATTTCTTAAACTCTTCAAGTGTAAATTTACTTTTAGCTTCTCGTTCAAATCCCTCCAGATATTCTTTAAATGCTAATGAATACTTCAAAGCATATAAAGGTGGAAGATATAAATGTTGCGGGTTTGTTGGTTTCCCACCAACACCAATAACTACAAATACAGGAGTATGGGTTTTTTCTTGGTATACCTTGTAATTTTTAATCTGGTATTCTTGAGCCCAAACTACTCCTTCACCTCTATTTAACTTTTTAAAGGCTGAACGATATTTACATTCAAAAGCAATGACTTTATTTGTAGTTCTGTGTTTCATTATAAGGTCTGGATTGGAATCAGATTCAACTTTTCTACCAAGTTTTTCTGCAAAGTCTCCTGTTTTTGTTACAATAATCCAGTCTTTGGGACCAAAGAGAGATAAAGTATAAGACTCAAAAGTTCTTCCAATTTTGTGTCTAGTTGGTTTGTATTTTTTATAAACAACATATCCACCAACTAAAGCAAGAATAAATAAAAATATAACATAAGACTCTTTGGAGATAAAGGAAGGTTTTTTAATTATGGAAATACCTTCCATATCTGTTGTAATTTCAAAATAAAAAGTATGTTCTCCTTTTTTTATAGTTTTGTGAAATATCCCCTTTACATTTACTCTATCTCCGTCTGAAATTTTCAAATGCAAATAACTAAAGACTTTAATTGGTTTATCTATATTATCATCTAACAGGAAGGTTGTGTATTTATTTCCATTTTCTGAGATTGAAAAATCAAGATTTGTAACTTTACCAACTAAAGTAACGTTTTGACCATCACAAAAATCCGCATTTTCTCGTATAAGTTTTATGCAGGAACATTGAGTTTGTGCTATAATGGGTAAACTCAGGGTAAAAAGTAACAGCAGTATTACTAAAATATGTTTCGTCCTCTGAATGATTATTTTTCCTATCATCTTCAGAATCAACCAAATATATTAGAAGCAAAATAAATAGATTGCAGAATTTCCCAGACACCATCCGGCTTAAAGAAATAATAAGTAAAAATTATTTGAAATATAAGGAATAATACAAGGAGAATTATAAGCATATACAAAATTTGTTTGTCTCTTATCATAATTGTTTATACTTTGTTTATATTTAGTTGGTAAATTCTCTATACTCTGTTTAGTTGTCAATTAATGAATAGGACTGAAATTTTAGAAGATTTGGGTTTTGTAAAGAGAGCAAAAAATAGAGAAAAAGTATTGAAGGTATTATTTAAACCACAAAATCCTTCATCAATAGGAAGAATAAGTGGAATAGGTTTAAATATGAGCTCAAGAGCGCTGAGAGAATTAGACGCTAGAAAACTAGTTAAATGTGTAAACCCTAACCAGAAAGTCGGTAGACTTTATACCCTAACAAAGAGAGGTGAAGAGTTACTTGAATATTTCAAGGAAAAAGACTAATTTTTTCAGTATGTCTACAAAGACAAATAAATAGACAATTTCAATAAAAAATAAAAAACTAAAGTTTCTTTACTAATTTATCACAATCTTTAACTATTGAATCACAAGCGTTTTCTATTGCTTTTTTCAAGTTTTTTCCTTCAACAAGCAGTTGCATTTTTTCCAAAAAAGGGTGTTTGCTCCCATAAGCAGTCTTTTCTATTCCTTTCTCATTCCAGAGTCTATCAACCAACAAATTTAGTAAAGTTGGGGTCTCCTCTGTTTCCATAACTATTTTATCGTTTTTACTCTCAACAATTTTCATATAATAATTTAAAATTAAATAATAAAATGGGAACAATTGCAGCTCTTGTAAAAAAAGCAGCAAATCTGGAAAAACTCGCAAAAAAAGAAAAACAAGAAGAAATTGTCGGAGACATATCCCTAGAAAAAATAAAGGAAATTGCCAAAAACAGTGAAATTCCAGGGAATTCTGCTAATGCAAAAATCAGGCAAATAATAGGCTCCTGTATCTCATATAAAATTACAATTGATGGAAAAGATTCTAGAGAATTTAAGAATTATCAGGAGTAGAATAAAGGAAGAGTCTATTATACTTCAACTCTATCTCCTATTTTTGGAGCCAAAGTTTCAATATTTAATTTTTCTTTAATTTCCTCGGCGAACTTGATTGTGTTATCTCCATGAACACAAATAACTTTTTTTGGTGAAAGTCTTTTTATTAAGTTGAATAATTCACTTCTACCAGCGTGAGCGCTAAAATCAAATTTCTGAATTTCTAAGTTAACCTTGAATTTAGTTTCTTCATTTTCAAAGTATCTTGTTTTAAGTAATTTTTCTCCAGGAGTTCCCTGAGCCTGATAACCTGTCATCAATAAACAAGTATTTTTCCTATTCCTACTATTTTTTAAATAATATACTATTGGACCTCCGCTAAGCATTCCAGCTGTTGTAATAACAATTCCTCCCTCTCTAATAATTTTATCTCTCTGCCTCCTTGTTCTTACAAAATTTACCCTCTTTAAAACTTTTTTTAAACCATCTGAGTCTCTTATGTAATTTTTATGGTACAAAATTATATCCGCTGCTTTCTGACCCATTCCATCCAAATAAATTTCTTTTTTAATTCCATGTGAATAAAGCATTAGTAACAACTCCTGAGCCCTACCAACTGCAAAAGTTGGAAGTAAAATGAGTCCATTTTCATATTCTTTAATTTTCTCTATAAATCTATTTTCTTCTATTTTTCTATCTAGATGCTCCCTCTCAGAGTAAGTTGACTCTGTAATCAAACAATCTATTTTAGGATATTTTATTTCCTTATAACCTAACAGATAGGTTGGTATTGTATTAATATCCCCTGTATATAAAATTCTCTTTGAGCCAGAAAGATAAACAGAAGCAGAACCTGGAATATGACTTGCATCAAAAAGTTTAGCCTCTAAATTACCAACTCTAAAGAGTTGGTTGTAGACACAAGGTACAAAACTCTTATTCATTTTAGTGATATCATATTTTTGGTATTCTGAAAAACCCCTGTTAAGCCCAGCAACTTTTATATAATCCTCTAATAATAAATTCATCAAATCCAAGATCGCAGGTGTAGCATACAAATTCGGGTTCTGCATTTTATAAATTAAAGGAACCATCCCAGAATGGTCAAGATGTGCATGAGTAACAAAAATTCCATCTAATTTTACTGTTGGAAGTGATGGAATCCGTATTCTTGGCTGCAACTCTACTCCATAGTCCAGAACAATATTTGTATTTTTATCCTTTATTAAAAAAGCTTCTCTTCCAATTTCTCTGCATCCTCCTAAAAAATCTATAATCACTTTTCTCCCTTAACAACTCTCTTTCTAGTTTTTGATTTGCCCCTCCCCCTCACAGATTTTCCTGTTTTCTTTGTTTTTCTAGATTTCTTTTCTCTGCCTGACTTGGAGACTTCTAGATAAAAAGAGCAAATCAAAAGAACAAGTAGAGGTACAATCAAAAAATAATTTAGAATAACTCCCACTATCGGAATAAAACTCAACAAAGATGAAACATAGAACAAAATTGGTAATAAGATTAAATCCAAATAATATTTTTTTCCAAAAATAAAACTTTGTGATACCGAATTAAAAATAGGTTTTCCCTCTATAACCGCTGGAAAAATAAAAATAAAAAAAGGTGCTATTAATAAAAAGATCATTGGATAGACTACAGAAAGAAATAAATTAGCTTGTAATAGATAAAACAAACCATAAAAAATCAATATCAGAGGAAGTGAAATTGCAACTATTATTAAGAGTACTAAGATATTTGCTAAAAAATAAGAAATACCCCTCTCTCTAATTGTAGTAAAAAAGAGACCTGTAGAAACTTTCTTTTTAATCCCCTTTAAACAAATCCCCCAAAATCCAGCCTCAAGGAATATCGTTATAATCACTCCTAAAATTAAAAATAAAAAGAAGAAACCAATATTTTCCATATTTATAGAGTTTAAAAATTCTGGAGATTCAAAATCTGTGGTTCCTTCACTTATTATGTAATGATTCACTACTTCTGTTGCACCTTCTGTTCCTAAAATAGCAAAAAAACCTACTCCTACAAGCAAGGAAAAAATTATTATTATTAAAGCTATAGAAATAATAATAGGGGGAAAATTTCTCTTGTAAGCCTCCCAGGCCTTTTTAAAATGATTTAAAATTTTTAACATAATATAATATCTAAAAAGTATATATGAGCCTTTTTTATGAAGTAATTGACAAAAGGCTCAAGCCAAAACCAGCTTCATAATCTTCGCTTAACTGAGCCTTTTTTATGAAGTAATTGACAAAAGGCTCAAGCCAAAACCAGCTTCATAATCTTCGCTTAACTGAGCCTTTTTTATTGACTTAACCAATAAAAGGCTTAGGTATTAAATTTTTATTAAATTATGGAATTTAAACTGTTTGGAAAGTGGGTATTTAATGTAGAAGTAAATGACTTGGGTCTGAAGAGTTATATTAATCTGGAACAGAGAATTCTACCAAAAACAGATGGAAGAACAAAAAATAAGCATATTATTGAAAAACTTATAACCCATCTGATGATACCTGGACACAGAGGAAAAAAACATAAACTCACTTCTGGAAGGTGTACTGGAAAATACCAGACAATTTATAATATAGTTGAAAAATCCTTTGATATTATATCTGAAAAAACAAAGAAAAATCCAATAGAAATTTTTATCAGGGCAATAGAAAATTCTGCACCCTATGAATTAACGGTTTCCCAACAGGTTGGGGGGATTGTTGCAAGAAAACCTTCAATTTGCTCTCCAAAAAAGAGATTAGACCTTGCCTTGAGAAGACTTGTTCAGGGAAGTTATGCAAAAACTTTTAATAAAAAGAAAAAAATGTATGAAGTTCTGGCAGAAGAATTTATAAATGCAAGTAAAAACAGCACAGAAAGTTATGCTGTAGCAGAAAGACAGAGAAATGAAAAAGAGGCTGAAGGGGCAAGATAATTCTAATAGTTGATGCTTAAATATTTTTAATCTTAAATTATGACAGAAGATGTTAAGTCTTTATATGGACTTATAGAGAAAGTTGCAGAGAAAGGTAAGATAGCTAAAGGTGTAAATGAGGTTACAAAACAGGTTGAAAAGGGAGATGCCAAACTTGTGGTAAATGCTCAGGATGTTGACCCAAAAGAAATATTGATGCATATTCCAATTTTGTGCAAAGAAAAAGGGGTTAAATTATTAGAAGTTCCTTCAAAATCAGAACTTGGAAAGTCAGCAAAATTATCTGTTAGTTGTTCTAGTCTTGCAATTACTGATTTTGGAGGTTTGGATAAAGAAGGTGAGCAGATAACTACAAAACTAATAAAAGAAAAATAATAGTTGTTTATATTTATGAAATTATTCTACCTAAAGCCTGTTTTGGAATCTTTTAAGTACCACAAGCAATTTAAATATAACAAGTTTCTATCTAACTTATGAACCCTTATCTAAAGTTAATTAGGCCAAGCGTTTGTTTATTATCTATTTTTGGATTAATTGTTGGTTTACTTTTGGTAGGTATTCCTTTTGAGTTATGGATTTTGCCGATTTTGGTGGTTTTTTTGTTTTCTGCTTCTGGTAATACAATAAATGACTTCTTTGATTTTGAGATAGATAAAATAAACAAACCTGAAAGACCTCTTCCATCAGGGAAAATATCTAAAAAGGAAGCAATTATTTTTTACCTTGTTTTGGGTTTAATTGGATTAATAATTTCAGGTTTTGTTTCTTTAAATTTCTTTTTTCTTGCTCTGCTTAATTCAATTTTGATTTTTATGTATTCGAGAAAATTCAAAAAAACCTTACTTGGAAATCCTATAGATAGCTGGCTCGCCTGCTCTGTTTTTTTGGCACCAGTTTTGATTTCTGGTGGTTTTACCGAGCTTCTAACATCAACTACAACAATTCTTGCAATAATCGCTTTTTTTGGAAATTATGGGAGAGAAGTTCTCAAGGATGTTGAAGATATAAAAGGAGATAAAATCATTGGAGCAAGAACTTTGCCAATTGTTTTTGGTGAATTTAAAGCAACAATCTTGGGGAAAATTTTGATATTTGTTGGCTCGGTTTTTTTGTTTCTCCCTTTCTTTTTTAAAGGGTTTGGATTAATTTATTTGGTTCTTGCTATTTTGTGTTTTTTTATTTGTCTAAGTATATTAACTGTTAGGGATGTAAAAGTTGCCCAAAAATTAATTAAAGTTGTTATGTTCCTAGTTATTTTTTCTTTTTTAACTTCTTTGTTTTTTTAAAATAAAAATTGTATGGTTCAGTTAATCCTTGCAGAGAAACCTACAGCAGCGAAAAAAATTGCTGAGTCTATTTTAGAAAAATATACTACAAAGAAAAAATATTCTACTAATTACTATGAATCCCCCTCTGGAATTATTGTTGCATCAGCGGCAGGTCACCTTTTCACTTTAAAAGATAAAATAAGAAAAAAGTACCCAAATTTTGATTTGGAGTGGCAACCAAGTTTCAAGAAAAATAAATTCACAAAAAATTTCTATCAACTCCTATCTTATTTAGGAAAGTTTTCTAAGGAAGTAACAATTGCTACAGATTTAGATATTGAAGGAGAAGTTATTGGATACAATATCTACCGTTTCCTCTGCAAAAAAGCAAAAGTCTCGAGAATGGAATTTTCCACCTTAACAAAAGATGAACTTCAAAAAGCATTTCTGAAGAGAAAAAAAGGTTATAATCGTGGGCTTGCTGAATCTGGTTTAACCAGACATTATCTAGATTATTTCTACGGAGTTAATATTACCAAAGCATTAACAGCTTCCATAAAAACTGCTTCAAATAGATATTACTTGCTCTCTTCTGGCAGAGTCCAGGGGCCAACCTTGGCAATTCTTGCAAATAGAGAAAAAGAGATAGAAGAATTTGTTCCTATTCCCTTTTGGCAATTAAATTTTCTAACTTCAAAATCAGAAGAAAAAGAATTTCCAGAACCTCTAACTTTTAATTACAGCATAAGTAAAATTTGGGAGAAAGAAAATGCTGAAAAAATATTTAGAAAGTGTAAAGACAAAAATGCTGTTGTTTCTGAAATAAAAACAAAAAAAATGCGCCTTAATCCTCCTGTACCTTTCAACTTAACCAACCTACAATTAGAAGCCTATAAAGTTTTTGGTTTTAGTCCATCAAGAACACAGGCAATAGCACAGAGATTATACCTACAAGGTTTGATTTCTTATCCAAGAACAAGTTCCCAAAAAATACCCTCCTCAATAGACTATAAAAAAATTATTGAAAAATTAAGTAAAATTTTTGAGGTTGGAAAAAAATTGTTAAAAAAAGAATTAAAACCAATGGAAGGAAAAAAGAGTGATCCCGCACACCCTTCAATACATCCAACAGGAGAACTTCCAAAAAAACTCAAAGGTGAAGAAGAAAAAATTTATTCTCTAATCGTTCACAGATTCTTTTCTGTTTTCGGAGAGCCTGCAGAAAGGTTATCTGTAAAAATTTTTGCAAATATAGAAAAATATAAATTTTATTGTTCTGGTTCAAAAACAATAAAAAAGAATTGGCTTGAATTTTATCCTTTTGCAAAAATAGAGGAAATTGAACTCCCAGATTTAAAAGAGGAGGAAGTCTTGATTGTTGATAAATTAAATTTGTTGGAAAAAGAAACCAAGCCACCAAATAGATATACTCAGGCAAGTCTTGTAAGAGAATTAGAGAAAAGAAATCTTGGTACAAAAAGTACAAGAGCTATGATTATTAAAACGTTGTACGATAGGAATTATTGTGAAGGACAAAAAATAAAAGTTACAAATTTGGGTAGAAGTGTTGTAAAAACTTTAGATAAATATGCTCCAGAATTCTTGTCTGAAGACCTCACAGCAAAATTTGAGAAAGAGATGGAAGCGGTTGAGCAAGACAAAAAAAAGAGAGAAAAGGTTTTGGATGAAGCAAAGGAAATACTTGAAAAAACTTTTGGAAAGTTTAAGGAAAAAGAGATTGGTAAATCCCTCTTAAGTTCTGTTGAAGAAACAAAAGAAAAACAAAACGTAGTAGGAGAATGTAAATGTGGTGGACAACTGAAATTTATAAAGATGTATAATGGCTCAAGATTTATCGGATGTTCTAACTACCCTAAATGTAAAAATTCCTTCCCTCTACCAAGAAATTGCGGAATAGAAAAAACAGGAAAAATCTGCAAGGATTGTAGCACACCAATTTTAAAAATAATCAGGAAAGGCAGAAGACCTTTTAATATGTGCTTGGACCCAAAGTGTAAGAGTAAAGAAAACTGGAGGGAGAAAAAATCTAAAAAAGAGAAATAATAATTACCAAGGTTTGCTCTTTAATTTCAGTAGAAAAGCGCATATATTTGCAGAATAATGGAGTAGAGGGGTAACTATTACAAGGAAAATTACCCAAGACAACTTTAAATCTATTATAATAGAAACAATAACTAAAGCCAAAATTAGAAAATCTAGTTGATCCAAAATAGGTGTTGGATCTCCTCTCTTAATTCTAAACCTCCTCTTAATAAAGGAACCAACTATATCTCCTAAAATTGCTCCGGTGGTTAATAAGAAGATTGTCAAAAAATTGTGCTGAAAATGTAAAGCGTAGAATTGAGTTATAAAAGGCTGTAGATAAATAAGTAATAATCCTATAAAAATTCCGAAAAAAACACCCCCAAAGAGACCCTCTATTGTTTTTCCATCCCCAAACAATCTAAATCCATCAACAAAATTCTTTCTGAAATCTATTGGATATTTTCCTTTTAATAAAACTGGGGAGAGGTTAGCACAATAAGCAGGAATAATCAACCAAAAACTATTAATTATAATATCTAACATAATAATAAAAACTAAAAATAAAATTAGAGTTAAATGTGAATACTGTAGGAGAATAATAGAGTTGTTGTGGAAAACCTTTAGATTGTATATTGAATGATGGGCTCGGAGAGATTCCCCCTCTTCTGCACCAATTTCAGTGCAGTTCTTGTTTTTTCAGAGAAAAAACTTTTCCTGAGAAAAGTTGCATTGAACTCTCGATCTTCGCGAATTTCAGAGTTTAGATTACCACCACTATTTAATTATTTTTCTTAAAGAAAGAAAAGCTCCTGTGAACGCGACGTTTGCTATTGAAATCTTAGCCACTGGACCACGAGCCCATAATTAGTTTCCGCAATTTATTAACCATTTAATTTAACTGCTATGCTTTGGAAAAATATGTTAGTTTGATTTTTGCATTAAATAAAAGAGTTATAAAGGTGCATACCATTTTTTAAGCCTTTTTATCTGTTCAATAAAAGCCTTAACTATTTAAAAGTTTAGTAAATATTATGGAAGGTAAATTACTAAACACAGGGACAACGACAGTAGGAATGGTTTGTAAAGAAGGTATTTTACTTGCCTCTGAATCCAAAGCTTCTATGGGTAATATGATAGTAAACAAGGATGTTCAGAAAGTTTTTAAGATAGATGATAAAATTGGGATAACAATTGCAGGAATGGTAAGTGATGCACAGCAATTAATAAATATTTTGAAAGCCGAAATTTCACTTCACAAACTGGAGACGAATGAAGAAATGAAGATTAGTGCTGTAGCACATTTGTTATCCCAGATTATGTACTCAAGAAGAATGTTCCCTTATTATACACAAATTATTATTGGTGGAATAGACTCAACCGGATCTTATATATTCTCGTTTGATCCAACAGGTTCCTGTATGAAAGAGAATTATGTTTCTACAGGTTCAGGTTCTCCCTTTGTTTATGGAGTCCTGGAAAAAGATTTTAGGGAAGGAATGACAATTGAGCAGGGAAAAAAGCTGATAAGAGAGGCTATAAAAAGTGCTACGCAGAGAGATATGGCTTCTGGAGGAGAAAAACTCTGGATTGTTGAGATTACAGAAAAAGGTTTTAAATTAGAAGAAGAAAAATTGAAATAGTTTAATTTTATTTCTGTGTTGATTAATGAATTATTAGATTATGTTAAATGAAAAATTGAGAAAAGAATTAGAAAAAAAACACTATAAAATATTTAACCATTCAGGAGTACAGATTTGTGAGTGGACAAAAAGAAGTTTAAGAGGGGAGGGTTTCTGCTACAAAGAAAAATTTTATGGGATTGACTGCCACAGATGTATGCAGTTTTCACCAAGTGTTGTTTTCTGCAACCTGAGATGTTTATTTTGCTGGTCTCCAAATGAACTTTTTAGGAACAAAATTCCAGAAGAAATTGACAAACCAGGGGAAATTGTAGAAAAACTAATTGAACAGAGGAAAAAATTACTTTCTGGGTTTGGAGGGAGTATCTCTGACAAAAAAAAGTTAAAAGAAGCTCTTGAGCCAAACCATTTTGCAATTTCATTATCAGGGGAGCCAACTCTTTATCCAAAACTTATAGAATTGATCGACTATCTAACAAATAAAGGTAGAACAGTTTTTTTAGTAACTAATGGAACAAGGCCAGATGTTTTGTCTTTGTTAAAACCAAAGAAAAATTTTCAGTTGTATATTTCTCTAAATGCCCCAAATGAAGAAAAATTTTTAGAAATATGTAGACCCATAGGAGAAAATGCTTGGAATAAATTCAACGAAAGTTTGGAAATAATGCACAGTTTTAAAGGTAGAAGAATTTTAAGATTAACTTTAATTAAAGGTCTTAACAATTCCTCTGAAGATATAAAAGGATATCTAAAATTAATAGAAAAGGGGAACCCTGATTTTGTTGAAGTAAAAGCGTTTATGAGTTTGGGTTACTCAAAAAAGAGATTGGGAGATGAAAAAATGCCTGATTTTGAAGAGATAAAAAAGTTTGCTTTGGAAATTTCAAAAAAAAGTAATTACAAATTTGAAGATAGGTCAGAGAATTCAAGAATTGTTTTGCTAAAGAATAAGGATTCAAAGGTTGTTAATAAATTTGAGTAAAGTTTTATTAGACTTTAGATAAGAGTATGAGATTCTACGAATATGTTCACAGAGATTCATTTGTTCATAAATTAGACCCAGAGCAAAATTAATCTGGTTAATTTGTTTTTCCTGTTTGGTGTTTCTAACATCAAATCCATACATTATAACAGCAACCTTGATTTTTACTTTACAGATAAAGTCCCAAGAAAGCTAGTTCAAATATATTTATCCACCAAAGATTTCCCGGCTTGCCTAGAAATTAAATATAAAACCAATTCCTTTGAAGGCTGAAGAGTTGGCAAAGAAAATTAAGTTGAAAAGAAGATATTTGAGGATAATATGGTTGAAGAAAAAGCATTTATAAAACAAATTCAAAGTTAACCAGATGGTTAACTTAAAAGAAGAATAAAGATAATCAAGCCAAGAATACTTGAAGAAGTTGTTGCAATCAGATTTGTTGTTTTATTAGAACATTTTCCTTTTAATTCAAATCTTGCTCCAATAAAAGAATCTAGATTACATCCAAGGAAACCAATTATTATTGCCAAAACAAAGAAACTGGTACTGAGGTAAAGAGAAGGAAGAGAAACTATTAAAGCACCGATAAAGCCAACTCCCCACCCCAAATGAGAAACTGCCCCTTCAGTTCCTGTTTTAACTTCTTCAAAAGTTGTAATCAACTTAGGATTTTTCCTACTTAATTGTCCTATCTCTGATGAGAGAGTGTCAGCGCAGGCACAGGAAATCCCGCAGAGAAAAGCAAAATAAATTATTGGTTTTGGAAAGAATAAATAAACAAAAGAAAATAATAGAGAAGGGAGAAGGTTGCTAATCAGGTTTTTTAGTTCTCTTCCTTTCCTGTGAGCAACCATCTTGTATTCTCTTTTGTATTGAGTTGCAAAAGAGGTAGTTATATATAGAATCAATAGGGAAGCAAACCAGTATAAAGGGAAAAAATAAAGGAAAAAAACAGCAAAAAAACTGGTAAAGAGCATGGACTTAAAGTCAAGGATTTTTTTAAAGTAGCCTATAATAGCAATAAAAATACAAAAAAAGATTAAAATTAAATTAAAAAGAGGAATTGAAATTATTATATTCGGAAGAATCATAATTTACCAACAATAAAACCAGCAAAAGAACAGAGGACAAGAGAAATTAAAAAGAAAGGAATTGCTTTCTCATAATTGCATGAAACCGGAGATAAATATTTTTCTGGTTCTATTTCTTCAGACACAATTTTTTTATTCAACAACTGATTTAGTTTTGAAAGTTTTTCCGAATAGGTGTAATAGATTAGAGAACTACCTTTATTATCTTCCTCCAAAATTTCCGCATATTCAAAATAACTCTGTCCAATTATGGAATTTGTTTTATTTATTGAAACCAAAGCCCTCTTTCTATGCAGTTCTATTAAATAGTCTATATTGCTTTGCAAAGTCTCTGAAGCCAATTCTGCATTTGCCCTGGCCTTTAATCCAATTATAATCGCAGCATAATAATTCTCAGAATTGTAATTGTCTCTTGCTTTATCCAAAAAATTATTTGCCTTCTCTAAAAAATTATTTGTAGTTGTGAGTGAAATGTAAGTTAAAATTGAAGAAACCTCTGAGAGTATATTATTAGAAACCTCCTTTAAATCTTGTGTTGTTTCTATATAATCCGGGAACTGATTTGAATAATTCCTCCATAAACTTGCAGTATATAATCTCGTGTCTGCCAAAGAAGCGTAATAAATTCCCTGTATATAATCCCCATTATAATAATGTTTCCAGGCAATTTCAATGTTTTTCTGAGTCTCAGAAATTCTTTCTTCTGTAATTGCATACAATTCTATGTTTGAAGAGTTAACTTCAAAAATTTTTTCTTCTACTCTTCTTAAGTATTCCCTTAAAAAAGTTTTTTTGTCTTCTATCTCCAGTAAAGAGATTAAATTAATCCCATATTTATAAGAAATTGATTTTGAGAAGGCTAATGATGCACCAGAGTAGTAATTCTCTTTGTCATAATTTTCTCTTGCTTTGTCTAAAGATAAATCGCAGAGGGCAGAAACTTGTTTTTCATAGTTGTAACCTATTTTTGAATCACTGAGTTTTTCTTCACATTCTCTTTTTAACTTAGCGGAATAGTTGAGCAAATTATCTGCCAATTTTTTCATAACCCTCTGGTATTCTTCTGTTTTTTTAAATTCTATATCTTCTGTTTTAATTTCATAGTCTGTGAAGTATTTGAATGCTTCCTGGACAGTTTTAATTTCTTTAACCGTTAAATTCCAGTGTTCTTTTGAATATTCTTTTAAGTTTATTTTTTTTGGGGTTTTTTCTTCAATAACAAGAGGTCCTGACTTCTCTTTTGTTGTTTCCTCTATTTCAATAACACTCTGTCCATAGGGAACTAAAAATGTGTCTCCATTCTCTGCGACAGCTTCTGCTTTTTCAATAACTTTAGAGACTTGACCTATTGAGCCATCTAAATTTATTGTTCCTGTTAAGAGAATATCATTGTTAATTTCTACGTCAAGAAGGGAAGCCAAGGTTGCAACAGTCATCGCTGCACCCCCACTTGGACCCCCAACAATCTGTGCCTCTGACCTGATTGTATAAAAAAAGTCATAGTTTGAGCAATCCAAATACAAAGTGTCACAGGCAACCTGTTTTGCAATCCTTGCTGAAGCCTGAGTATCAATTTTAGTTAAAGGCCAAGTATCAACGTAAACATGGCCCCCTCCTTCCTTTATATTTATAGTCATTGTAGCAAGAGATCCTTCATAACCATAATCTGTCTCCTGGACGGCAGGAAGATAAGTTGTTATATCTTTTAGCGCTAAGGTAGGGGTTAAACTAAATAGGATAATAACCACCGATAAAATCAACAAAAATCTTGGTTTCATAAACATAATGATAATTTTAAAATATAAGTTTCAATAAATAAAGCACTCATTTAATAATTCTTTAATTCCTTCCTTTTTTTCTTTATCTATTTCAACAACAATAATTCCTCTATCCGGCTGTCCATAACAGATAATCCCATTTTCTAATTCCAATATGACAGGCAAAACAAGCAAGTCTTCCTCTCCACCAATTTCCAGAAGGCAATTCTTATATTTCAGGGATTCTTTTATTTTTTCCATTGCTTGAGCTGAAATTGTCCCAACTTTATTTTCTGCAAACAGAACTTTTTTAAATTTTTGTTTATAATCATATTTTATCTCTTTTCTTTTAATTTTATAATCAACTACTGCTAATTTTGGTTTTAAACCAAGTTTAAGAAGGGTTTGAGTTACTTTATCCCCAACAACTATTATTTCCTTGTTTTTTAGTTCTTTTAGCAATTCCTGCCTATCTTTAACCAATTTTCCCAAAGGTTTTCTCAGTTTTTCTCTGCACCCCTTTTTTAGGATTAAGTTCATTATTTAATTTGAAATTTGATTTAATCTTCAGAGGTTAACCACTCTAATACATAATTTCTGAATTTCTTAGGATATTTTTTTAGGTATTGGTCCAATTTTTTGTGGTTAATTTTCTTTTTGAATTTTTTTGTTATTTCACTTCTGATTTCTTTGAAATATATTTAGTCTATAAATATTTTTTCTATATCACTTACAGGCAAGACAAAATCTCCATATTTATAGTAATCATAATTAAAGAGATATTTTTTGGAAATTCTTCTAAGAAGGACATTAGAACTGAAAACTTTTCTTATTCCTGTTCTTACTTCTCTTGTTGTTATTATTACCGGGCATGTTTCCTGCTCCCACAAATTATGGAAACTCATTGCATTATGTAAACCAAGATAAGTATCCACCTTTTCCTTTATTAAATCAGTAAAGTATAAACAGTTATCAGGGATTCTTCACAAGTCTCGTATTCTTTAATTATTCCTTTTACTTTTTTGAACACAGCCTCAAATCTGATTTCGGTGTTATTAAACATTAATACAGAAAAAAGAGAGTTTTCTTTGAGGTTCTTTTTAACAATTTCAAAACCTAATTTTTTTAATTTCCCAAAAAACTCTTCTATTTTTTCTATATCTTTCTCTAAATAAACATCTATATCTCCTGAGAACCAGTTTCCTGAATAACATTTCAATATTGCTGTTCCGCCATGCAAAACAGTTTTTGGAATCACCTTATACGGTTGTTATTCTGAGTCTCTTGATGCCCCGGATAGCCTGCTCCTCTTTCTAGAATTCTGCCGTAGATATACCAGTTACTGACTTCATTAACTACTATTCCTAAAAGCTATGTTGATATTTATCGTAAATTAAGAGGATTTTAAAAAAGTTAATTGGCAACAAGTCTAATAAAAACTATATATAATCGGATATCATAATTATGGAAAATGTTTCATTCAAACACTGGATTGTTGCGGGAGCTCTTTCGGGGGTTGTGATTGGAATTTTACTTCCCTTCCTACTTCTCTTCCTATCCCTCTTTATATATACCCATATACCTCTTCTTAAGGACATATATCCTTTTTTGGGTAAATCTTTTTTAAGTAATATTTTTCTCGGTGTAATAATAGGAATAATTTTATCTTTTATGTATCGGTCACCCATAAAGGAAAGATTGCATAAATGTTTGATAGTATCAATAGTGATTGTGGTTTTAATGGCTTTCCTTTCTCTTTTTTATTGGGTTTCTTGGCAAAAAGAATTTCTTTTGATACCTTTCACTTTTATAGCCGAGGTTTACGTGTCAATATGGATGTTTGTTGGTTATTCATTTGGGGGTGGTTTATTCGGGATGGCCTCAATTTTTGCGTTTCTGTTCATAATCGGCGCATCTTTTGGATTTTTAATTAACTATTTCATAAACAGGATGGAACGAAAAGCATCTAAATGAAAATTTAGCACATCTTCTTTTTCACTACTCAACTGTAAGTGATTATAAGAAATAAGTTTTTTGTGTTATAAAATTCTACCTATAAAAAAATCGAAAGTTTTAAATACTCTTATAATTTAATTGTAGTTGGCACGCCAGAATCAAATAAAGTCTTAGAGGAAGTATATAATATGACAGATGTGACAAGGGTAACAGAGGAATATCCAGGAGAGAATAAAGGGGTTTTGGAGATATTGAACAATCCCTGGAATGAGGAGAAAGCGATGTTGTTAGTTGAGGGAAGCGATGAGTGGGGAGTGAAGGCAGGAGGTGTGAAATTAATTGATTTTAAGAAGGTAAAAGGTGCAAGCATGCTTATCTCCTCAAATATGGAACTAATTCAAGGAGAAATAAAACAAGTATCATTTGTGTCTGCGAAGATGTGGGTTATTCAAGCAAGTGATGGAGATATGTATATGCCAATAGGAAATAAATCCCAAGATTTAATTAAATTAGGCGAAGGGACAAAAGTAAAAGTCAAGGGTTATATAACAAGAACTGAAATTATTATCCCAGAAGCTGGAGAATCCAATACATATACCCAAAAAGCAATTAATATAATAAGCTACGAGAAGAAGGGGGAATGAAATATGATGTATTGGTTCTTTGATATCGACAGATACTTTGTTTGATATTAATAAGGCCAATACTCCTTATTAACATTATTTATTGGCTTAAGGATGAATTGAGATCCTAATGAGGCGACAGAGGCTCGTCCTCTGTCAATTTAAAGAGGGAGTGATTAAAATTTACACTGTTATATTATTTGATTTTTCTAAATTAATATATAAGATAAAAGTAATAAATTATGAAGAAGAAAATCTTAATACTAGGAATAGTAATTGTGGTTTCTCTTATTACTGGATATTTTCTCTGGCAGATATCTACACCACTACCAAAGGAATTAGAGCTGAGTGATTTTCCAGAGGTGTTTAAGGAAAATACGGTAATCGTGATTGGTGAAAACGCAACTCAAATAGAGAAAGAAAGTGCAGAAGCGATAGCAGCGAATTTGAAAAATCTAACAGGCAATAAGCCAGACATTATCTCCTCCAAAGAAATTGAAAGTTTTAAACACTCTTATAATTTAATTGTAGTTGGCACGCCAAATTCAAATAAAGTCTTAGAGGAAGTATATAATATAACAAATGCGACAAGGGTAACTGAGGAATATCCTGGACAAAACAAAGGAATTTTAGAGATTTTGAGGAATCCCTGGAATGAGGAGAAAGCGATGTTGTTAGTTGAGGGAAGCGATGAGTGGGGGGTGAAGGCTGGTGTTGCAAAGTTAAATCAGAGGCGCGAATTAAACAAGACAATTGAAAAGGCAATGTATCGTTCTGGCTTCATTCAGCAGACGGAATTTGTTCCAGAACTTCCTCCAGTACCAGAAGCGTTTGATAAGAATACTAATAGGATAGATGATTCTCTTGATAAACAGATTATAGATGAGAAAAAAACAGGAACAGATCAAATAGCTCCAATAATTGTAATGCTTAGGCAGCCTTGTAACAAAACTCAGTTAAACCTGTTCAAAAAAATGGGCGGTGAGATTGAATATGTCTACGATGCAGCATTCTATGGGTTTGCTGGGAGCTTATCTTTAAGCAAAATTCCAGAATTTGCCGATTACTTGGGTGATTCTCTTTATTTTATATCACCGGACAAGAAAGTGGAGTTAAATTATAATAAAAATCATAAAAAATAGGGGGAGGGGGAATATTTGATGAAATATTATAAATTGTTTGTTTGGCACTGGCTATAATGATTGCTACATTCTTAGCCTATCCCGCACCTTTAGATCTCGCTCTTTCTTTAGCTTGGTATCAATAAGATCAATTTCATCTTGTTGCATACATTCCAATTGGAATGAAGATATATAAGTCTTATACTATACTTTCAATAGATAAAGGAATTTAATCCTTCTCAATCCTAAACCCTAAATTCAAATCTTTATAACTTGCTTCCCATTCACGCATTTGCTTTGCAAATGGTGCACCATTCGCTTCGCGAATGATTGTCTTCTCTTTCAACCCATAAACAACTTTCTCAGCTCTTAATCCCTTTTCCCATTTTTTTCAATATCTTTTTTCAACTCCTTATTTCTTTTTTTATTTTTTCTCTGTATCTAAGAATATCTTCATTATTCAGTTTTTGTATGTAATCAATTATTTTTGCATTAAATTCTTCAGCGATTTTTATAAGTCTGTTGGTATCTTCCCGAGTTATATGAAAATCTATAAAATTTTTGCAGAATTCAGATAACTTTCTGACTTTCTTAGATAAGCTTCTTTTAGTTCCTCGCTTGGCTCTACCAACTCAAGTTTCCCCTGATTTTTCAGTTTAATCAAAAAATTTATTTTGCTCATAATATTTCTGAACCCCTTTGATTATAACATGATTTTTTTTGATTTCCTTTATAAGAATATTTTGTTTTTCATATCTTCCAATTTTGATACTAATTCTGCGATCAAATAATTCCAGTTCTTTTTTTAAATCTCTACTTACAGAATCTACAAAAATATCTACATCGCTCTCTTTTTTTGCATTCCCCTTTGCATAAGAACCAAATAAAATTGCAAGTTTTATTTTATTATTCTTCTGAATATTTTCAATTATTCTTCTTAAACCCGGATATCTTTTCAAAGTCTTCAGCAATTTGTATTCTTCACTCATAAAAATGTAGGTCTTTGCCTCGAT
Source organism: Candidatus Aenigmarchaeota archaeon LH_S4 (assembly GCA_023659975.1). GTDB lineage: Archaea > Aenigmatarchaeota > Aenigmatarchaeia > QMZS01 > QMZS01 > QMZS01. The sequence continues at coordinate 18,461 of JAGXOI010000003.1, read as the reverse complement.
TGTTTTTTTCAAAAAATAATTTTTATTTTTCCCTTCCTTTTTATAATCAACAACATTCTCATTAAAGAGATCGCTCAATTTCCTCCTTACACTCATATGATTTATACCTAATATTTTAGCTAAACCTCTAATGTGATTTTCATTTCTCAACAATCCAAGCACAATTTCAAAACTGTAATTTTTTTGTTCCATATATAACATAATATTTACAATAAGTATTATTTACAAAACATATCTCTCAAACCCAAACGCCAAATTCAAATCTTTATAACTTGCTTCCAATTCACGCATTTGCTTTGCAAATGGTGCACCATTCGCTTCGCGAATGATTGTTTTCTCTCCTAACCCATAAACAATTTTCTCTGCTCTTACTTCTTTTTTTAACTCGTCTTCAAATTTTTTTATAAATTCTTTATCCTCAAGGAACAAAGTTATTCTATCAAGGACATTTAATTTTTCTTCCTGTCTCGCCTTCTGGATTTCTCTGATTAATTCTCTTAAAAATCTTTCTTCTTTCAATTCTTTATCCTCAGTTAAATCCAAAGTTACATAACCTTTGGAGAAAATAGTTCCTTCAACACCCCTCTGTCTTACAACCAAATCATCTCTTTTTATTTTAAATTCTCCAAGTTCAATTTCATCTTTTAAATCCTCTGGTTTCATTTTTGAAATCAACTTGGCCACTTCACTTGTTCTTGCTCCGAATTTTTTTCCAATTTTTGCAAAATTAGGTTTTATCTCAACTTTTTCGCTTTCCTTAAACTCAATTTCTTTTAAATTTGAAAGAGATTTTATAATCTCTTTGGTCTCATCAATAACTTCTTTTATTTTGGTAGAGCCAAATACAGTTGCCTTTTTTATTGGTAATCTTAACCTAACAGAATGTTTTTGCCTCTCGCTATTCATTGCTTTTGATATTTCCTTAGCAATTTCAAATTTTTCCTCTAATTCTGAATTTATTTTTTCTTTTTCAACCTTGGGCCAATTTTCCAGAAACACGCTGTTCTTATTTCCAAAATAAAGACTTTCTGATAAAAATGGGGCAAATGGAGAAATAAGAATATTTACTTTTTGGAGAACTTCATCCAGAACTTTGGATACAGAAGAACTTACAAGAATCTTGTCTCTCACAAGTTTAATATAAACCCTGCTGACATCCTCCACCAAAAAATCCACAACTTCTCTTATATAATTATGCAATTCTTTTTTTGATAAATATTCATCAGATTTTTCAATTACAGAATTTAGTCTGGATATAATCCACTTATCTTCGGTTTGTAATTTAATTGGGTAATTTTCAGATTTTTTGTAATTTTTGAAGTATTGAAAACAGTTATATATAATGTTCAGTTTGTTAAAAGCAGTTTTTGCCAAATCAAAACTAAAAAATATATCTTTCCAAGGAACCTCAGATAAGAGGGTCAATCTTAAAACATCCCTTCCATATTTTGAAATAATATCCCCTGGCATCACAACATTTCCAATACTCTTTGACATTTTTTTTCCAACATTGTCAAGAATCATTCCATGGTAAATTATTGTCTCAAAAGGTCTTCTATCAAAGGCAATTACTGACAAAATTAATTGAGAATTCCACCACCCTCTTATCTGGTCACTTCCTTCAATTTCCAAATCAGCAGGCCAGAATTTTTCAAATAGTTCCTTTGAGTTATCAAAATTTGCCCAGGATGCCACCCCAGAATCCAACCAAACATCAAAAACATCTGGAATTCTTTTCTTTCTTCCACCACAGTCACACGGAATTTCTATTTCATCAATCTCTGGTCTGTGCAGTTCTGTAACTTTTCTTTTTGATTTTTGTTCAAGTTCTTCTCTTGAGCCAATTACCTCAATTTTCCCACATTTATTACACTCCCAGATTGGAACTGGAGTGCCCCAATATCTCTGCCTTGAAACAGGCCAATCTCCAATCGATTTAAGCCAGTCCTTAAATCTTTCCTTTGCCCAATTAGGTTTCCAGTAAATTTTTTCATTTTCCTCAAGTAATTTGTCCCTAATCTTTGTTGCACCAAAAAAATATTCTGGTATTGTTAGAGTTATTAATTTTGTATGGCATCTCCAGCAGGTTGGATAATCATGTTTTATTTTTTCTTCTTTAAGAAGTACGCCTTTTTCCCTTAATTCATCAACTATTTCTTTATTCGCATCAAAAACGAGTTTATCCTTATATTTTGTTTCTTTGAATCTTCCATCAAGACCAACTGGACAAACTACTTTTAAATTGTTTTCTTTTCCAATCTCAAAATCCTCTTTTCCATGTCCTGGAGCACAGTGTACAAGACCTGTTCCTTCTTCCAAAGTTACAAATTTTTCTGAAGGAACAATAATTGGAGTAATCTTATTATCTTCCAAAATAGGTTCATATTCCAAACCAACCAATTCTCTACCTGAAAATTCCTTAATAATCTGTGAGTTTTCAAATTTTTTAGAAAGTTCTTTTGCAACAATAATTTTTTTGTTATTATAATCTAGCTCAACATACCGAAAATTTGGGTTAACTACCACCGCAACATTTGCTGGTAAAGTCCAGGGGGTTGTTGTCCATATAACTAAATATTCATCTTTCCCCCTTAGTTTTATTAATACATAAATAGCAATATCCTCAATATTTTTATATTCAATCTCATTATATGCAACAACTGTCTCACATCTTGGGCAAGAGTATACTGGATAAACACCCTTATATAGCAAACCTTTTTCCTCTGCTTTTTTAAATGTCCGCCAAATTGCTAAGATGAAATCATCTGAAAAAGTAAGATAGGGATTTTCCAAATCCATCCATACTCCTATATCTTTTAACTGCTCTTTCTGCTTTGAAATGTTTTTTGTTGCAAATTCTTTGCACTTCGAAATAAAGTTTTTTAATCCCCCTCTTTCAATATCTTTTTTTGAAGTAAATCCTAGAGCTTTTTCTACTTTTACTTCTATTGGAGTTCCATGAGTATCATAGCCCTGCCTGTCAAAGACTTTGTATCCTTTTAATCTAAGTACCCTTATCCAAGAATCTTTTAAACTATAATTCAGAGTTTGTCCCAAGTGCAGAAATCCTGAAGCATAGGGAGGGCCATCACAAAAATAGAACTTTTCTTTTCCTCTCTCTCTAACTTTTTTATAAGTTTCCTCTTCTTCCCATTTTTTCAGGATTTTTTCCTCTACTTCCTTTGGATTGTAAAGCATAAAATTAGTTAAAAAATTTAAGTTTTAGCAGGAATTTATCAAATCCCACAATTAACTCCAAATTCTCCCTCTTTGAACACGACTTCCTTAACTCTGTTTGTTCCTTTTATGTCATCCAGAACCAGTTTTAATTTCTCAATTTCTTCCTTTTTTGCTGTTATCTCTATTTTGGTAATTTGTTTTCCAAGAGATAACTTATTTGAGATTTTCCATTTGCGGACTTCTGAAGTTACATCTTTCAGCAACTCTCCAATTTTTAGACTCTCTTCATCTTCAATTATTTTTTCTGGAAGAGAAGATAGATGAATACTTAAATTTTTCTCTGTTTTTTTAAATAATTTTTGATAAATCTCTTCTGTAATATAAGGAATAAATGGGGCGAATAACTTAATAATTCCAAGGAACAATTCATATAAAGTCCATTTGGCACTTAATTTATCATTATCCCTATAAATCCTGTACTTGACCATCTCAAGATAAAAATCGCAGAACTCATGTTTAAAAAACATTTCTGTAATTCTTCTTGCTTCACTAAGTTCATATTTATCAAAAGATTTGTGATAATTTTCAACAACCTGAGAAAATCTTGTTAGAATCCATTTATCAATTAAAGTTAATTCTGGTTTCTCTAATTTTTCAGTGTTTGGATGGATAAATCTTGAAGCATTCCACAACTTAATTAAAATATCCTTATTATGTTTCAAATCTTCTTCCCTAAAAGGTAAGTCTTCACCAACTTTAGCTGTTGTTGCCCATAACCTTATGGCATCTGCACCATACTTGTTAATGATATCAAAAGGTTCAACAATATTTCCAAGTGATTTACTCATTTTCTTTCCTTTTGGGTCCAGACCATGACCTGAAATCATTACATCCTTCCACGGAAGTTTACCTAAATGTAAATAAGATTTTAAAATTGTGTAAAAAGTCCAACTTCTAATTATGTCATGGCCATTTGGTCTTAAACTCATTGGAAACAATTCCTTGAAAAAAGCTTCGTCTTCTTTCCATTTTGAATTAATTAGGGGTGTAATAGAAGAAGTAAACCAAGTATCAAAAACATCTAATTCAGGAATAAATTCTTTTGAGTTACATAGCGGACATTTTTTTGGTTTGTTTTTGGTTGGGTCTACTGGTAACTCTTTATCATCTGCTAAAACAACTTCTCCACAGTTTTTGCAATACCAAACAGGAAAAGGAATCCCATAATATCTCTGCCTTGAGATAGCCCAATCCCACTTTAGATTATTTACCCAATCCTCATACCTCTTTCTGTAAAATGCTGGATACCAGTTTAATTTTCTGCCCAGTTCTATAAGTTTCTCTTTGTGTTTCAAAACTTTAACAAACCATTGTTTTGTAACTATAAACTCAATTGGCGTTTTGCATCTCCAGCAAACTCCAACCCTTTGTTTTAAGTCTTCTTGTTTATATAAAATGTTTTTTTCTTTCAAATCATCAATTATCTTTTTTCTTGCTTCTTCTATTGTCATCCCCCCATACTCTTTTGCCAATTCATTCATTTTCCCCTCCTTCGTAATGCAGATTTTAAGCGGAAGATTATATGCTTTCCACCACTCAATATCTGTCTTATCACCAAATGTACAAATCATCACCGCTCCTGTGCCGAATTCAGGGTCAACTCTTTCATCCCTGAAAATTTTAACCTTTTGGCCAAAAATAGGAACTGTCGCTTCCCTACCCACTTTATATTTTTCTGGATGAACTGCTATCCCAACACAAGCTGGTAGAAATTCTGGTCTTGTTGTTGCTATCTCTATTTTATCTCCATCCTCTACTTCAAAAGTCAAATAATTAAGAGTAGTTCTTCTCTCCAAATCATCCACTTCTGCCTGTGCTAAAGCTGTCTGATGAAAAGGGCACCATATTGTCGGCTCTTCCTCTCTATAAATTTCACCTTTTTTATACAAATCAATAAAAGATCTTTGAGCCTGCTTCTGACAAAAAGAATTAATTGTTCTATACAACAAATCATTATTCCAGGAAAATCCCAAAACCTCAAAAATTTTGCTATATTCTTTTTCAAGTTCTGTTGCAGAGTTGAAACATAGCTCCCTGAATTTGTTTCTTTCAACCGTGGCTTTGGACACTTTTTTGGTCTCCTCAACATATTTTTCAGTTGGCAAACCATTATCATCAAAGCAGGCTGGAAAAAATACTTCAAAACCTTGCATTCTTTTGTACCTTGCAATATATTCAAAATGTGTATAACTCATTACATGTCCAATGTGCATTTTTCCTGAAGGAGTTATTGGTGGAACATCTATAGAAAATATTTTCTTTTTAGAATTTATATTAAATTTATATATTTTTTCTTTTTTCCAAAAATCTCTCCATCTATTCTCAATTTCCTTGAAATTAGGTCTCTTCGGCAAATTTTCCATAAATTACAAAGATAAAATTAATTATTTTAGAATTTTTGCTAACCAACTTTTTTCTACCCAATCTTTGATTATATTAAAAAGGTTATCTATTTAAAGTTTTATTTATGTTTATGGAAGAAAATAGACCAATAGACGCGTTGAATAACTCTAAAGGAAAAAGAATTCTATTGAAATTAAAAAATGGAACAGAAATCTCAGGTACATTAAAAGCACAGGATTTACATCTAAATATGTGGCTTGCAGATGTTGAGTTAAAAAGGAGTGAAGAAATAACAAAATACAAAGACATGCTTATCAGAGGGGATACTATTCTTTATGTTGTTCCTTAGCGTCTTCAATTTATTGGGTTAATTAAATTTTGAATATAATTTAAGTATGTGTGAGTATGAAATAAGTGAAAAAATTGCAATTGAAAGTGGAAAAAAAGCACTTAGTAAGGCTCCCTGGTTATATAATAGGAGAAATGATAAAGCAAAAGGATTTTTTGTTGAATTAAGAGATAATGAAAGGGTTCATCCTGGTTACTGTTCCGTACACTGTGTTGATGGAAATGGAACAAAACTTTATTTGAGTGCTTGGAGTGATAATTATAAATTAGCACCAATAGATGGTATTGCAATGAACGCTAATGATATGGCAACTATTCTTTATGCTTTCCCAAGCGAAGTGGATATTTATATGGCTTGCCAAACTCAAATTGAAGAAGAAAAAATGGGAGAAATTATGAATGGTTTTGTTTATGCTTTAGAAAGAATTAGAATTCCTAATGCCCCTTGGGATATAAATATGGGGAAAATAGAGACGGCTTCTCTTGACGAAATGATTTCATTAGGTATAGAAGGTAAAGGTGTAGATTTTGGAATAGTTATGACTGGATATGTGGATAAAGATAAAATTCCAAACTTAAATCCTAAGCCAGGTAATATAATAGTTGGTGTTTCTTCAACAGGCCTGCATAGCAATGAATATACTGAAGCAAGACATGCTCTTTTAACTCCTGATGTTGAACCAAGGGAAGAATGGAAAAGTCAATATAGAGGAAGGTTTAGTTTAGGTAGTAAACCAGAAATTTTAGAGGGGAAAACCGTTTTAGAAGCCTTACAAACACCAACAGCACTTTATTTGGTAGAAGCTGCTATGGTTGGAAAAGAGTTTGATAATAGAGATATTTACGGAGTAAATATTACTGGAAACGGATTGCATAATTTTAATAGGGTTGGGCAAGATGTTTCATTTGAAATCACCGACCCGATGGAAGAACTGCCAATCCATAAATTGTTATCCCAAGAATCTAAATGGAATCCAAAACAAGCATATACTAAACAAAATATGGGTATGGGTTTTGCTTATATTGTTCCTGATATAGAAACTGCGGAGGAGGTTGTTGATTTAATCAGTAGAAGAGGAGAACATAAAGCAAAAATTGTAGGGAAAGTAGAAAAAAGTTATGAAGAATACTTGAAAACAATTTTAGATTATAAGGGTGAAAAACTAGAATTTGTTGGATATAGTAATTAATAGCATAAAGAAAAAATAATATCAAAATTCAGCGATAAAGAACTTATCTAGTGATAATTTTATGAAACTCCAAACAATAAAGGAGAGGGAAATCAAATTATCAATTCCTGTTGAAGAGAAATTAACAAAGAGGATGGATGTTTTTTATAATCCTGAGATGAAATTTGACAGGGATTTGTCTGAGGTTATTGTAAAAATTTTGAAACCAAAGAAAATTTGTGATTTGTTTTGCGCTTCTGGAGTTAGAGGTTTGAGATATGCTTCTATATTGGAAGATTCAGAAGTTGTTTTAAATGATAAAAATCCAAGAGTTGTTGAATTTGCAAGAAAAAATGCAGAATTAAATAAATTAAAAGTCAGAATAGAAAACAAAGATGCAAATAAATTGGTACTTGAAGAGAGGTTTGATTTTATTGATATTGACCCTTTTGGTTCCCCAATTTATTTTCTTGACTCTGCAGCAAAATCAATAAGAATAGGAGGGACAGTTGCAATTACAGCAACAGACACAGCACCCCTCTGTGGAACTTCCCCCTTAACTTCTCTAAGAAGATATGGAATCAAGAGTTTGAGAACAGATTTTTCAAAGGAAATTGGATTAAGAATCTTGATTTCTGCAGCAATTAGAAACTTTGCAAAATATGATTTAGCATTTAAACCAATTTTCTCTTATTATCAAAGGCACTATTTCAGAATCTTTGGAAAAATTGAGAGGGGTGCTGGCAGGGCAGATAAATTATTAAAACAATTTAGTTATTTCTCTTACTGCCAAAAATGTGGTTGGAGAAAAGAGGGAATTTCTGAGAAATGTGAGTTTTGTGGAAGAAAAACAAATTTAATCCAGGAAATTTATCTTGGAAATTTTGCTTCTAAAGAATTTTGTAATCAAATTTTAAAAGAAATAGGAGGTTCGACAGAGATAGATAAAATTTTGCCTCCAAAAGTCAAAGAAACAGGTACTCATATAAGTAGTTTAATAAGAAGAGTTAGAGATGAGCAAAATTTTCCCCTCTATTTCGATATTCACAAACTTTGCAAATTAAACAAAAAACAGCCGAAGAAAATGGTAATTCTACTGGAAAAGTTGGAAGGAAAGAGAACACATTTTTCCGAGACCGGGATAAAAACAAAGAAGAATCTTGAGGATATTTTAGAGAGTTTGAGTTAATCCTTAAAATAATTATCATCTATAAAATATAACCCAAAAAGTAGGTGTATAAATAGCTCTAATGCCGCACCCAAATTTTTTCCATTTGGTAGAAAACTTCATTAAGTCCTATTTTGTATTTCCTATGAATATATATTAAAATTTATTAATAAAAAGGTTTCTAAAATGTGACCTGTAGCTAATTACCAACAATAATGAATGAAATTCTCAAAGGATAAACAAGTGCTGAAGAAGCATTAACAGAAGGCAAAATAAGATATGAAGGCGTTGGATTTTTAAATTCTTTGAGATTCGGAGTATATACCCTCTTCTTTAATATTTATTCCTTCTTTGATAGCTTAGTCTAACCTCACAAAAGTTTATATATGTTAAACTCAATTCAGAAAAAATTTTTTAATTAGTAAAAGCTTACAACTATTCAGAATCCTCTTTTGATTTAGTTGGTTCAGACTCATCTAATGCGACATTTGCGGCTTTCGGACCTCTATCTCCTTGTTCTACATCAAAGATAACAGAATCATTTTCATTTATATCAACACCTTCCTTTAATCCTGTTTGATGCACGAAATACTCTTTTCCATCCTCACCAGCTATAAAGCCGAATCTCTTCATTTCATTAAAAAATTTTACTTTTCCTTTCATTTTCGTACCCATTATTTTATTATTAGAAAATCTTTAATAAGTCCATCAAGCGGTTCTATCTCCTGGGATTGGTCTTAAATATAAGTTTTTGCTGAATTTCTCCACCAAATCCACAGAATATAACAAAAAATCTTTAGTATGCCAATTCATCTACCATCAAAATCCTGTATTTTAATTAGATTTTAGAAGTAGACTTCTTGGCTATTAAGTTAAAATAACAAAAACATATAATTATGAGAGTAACCCTAATCTATGATAACACTATATACAAACCTAATTTAGAGGCTGATTGGGGTTTCTCTTGTTTGTTGGAAGTAGAAAATACTTCAAAGATTCTTTTTGATACTGGAACAAATGGAAAAATACTTCTCATTGACACTCTCCACGACTAAAGTCGGGAGATTCTGAGATCGCACTCTGAACCACAAAGCCTGCTGACTTCTTTATGTCCTCTGCCTCAGTTATAGGGCGTGCCAAAACAAAACCCTAGTTTAGACATATAGCCTAAACCTCGTTGGTCTTTTCATTGTATAAGCACCTTACCTCTTATTTGGTTGTTGCCAACGGTTTTAACAGGTGTAGTGTTCTGAAGTTTTAACCTTTCTCCAGCACAGCTATAGAGAAAGAACTCCATAAATATATACAGAAAACTTTAAATACCCTTCTTTCCAGCCCAATCCATACACGACTAAAGTCGGTAGCTTTCTTGGGACTTTATCTGTAATTGAAATATAAAATCAGTTAAGATTCCAATTATAAAGGAATTAAAATTAGAGAGACTCCAAAATAACAAAAAACCTATAAACAAAAGAAATCAAAGAAAGAATTAAAATCAACAAAACCCCATAATTTAGAATAAACCAAAATTCAGATATAATTAGAAAAATAAATAGAAAAAGGAATCTGTCTGCTCTTCCAAAACCTGAATAAAGTCTTTTTTTTGTTAATGCCTGTGCCTGGGTTCCCAGGTAAGAAACCAGTAGGATGGTGATTATAGTTAAAAACCCAATTATAATATTAATATTTGGATTTAGGGTAACGCCCAAAAAAATAATTACATCTGAAAATCTATCAAAAGAGTGGTCGAGAAAATCCCCCTTTTTTGTTTTTTTATATTTTTCTGCAATTGCCCCATCTAAAATATCACAATAACTATGAAGAATTAAAAAAAATACTGCAAAAAGATAAAATTCCTCAAAAATAAAATAAGCTACTGGGATTGATAGGAAAAGTCCAAGAATAGAAACATGATTTGGATTAATTTTTTTTAGAAAGGGTTTTGTAATTTTTTCCTTAAACCTAAGTTTTTTATCTATCTTATCTAACATAAAAATTAAGTATATATAATTATGCAAGAAAGACGGGTTGCGAAGAAGATAGATATAAAGATAGTAAATAGTGGAAAATTTGTTCGGATTGACAGAACATCAGAAGAAAACAGGTACATCCCTAACTATGTTGAATCTGGGGGAATGAAAATTTCAAGAGTGAGAGTTCTGGCAACTGTTCTGGATAAATTTGTTTCTGAGGATGGAAATTATGCAACTCTGACTCTGGATGATACAACAGACACAATCAGGTGCAAAATATTTATGAATAGCAAGTTTGAGGATAGTAGCTCTAAACAGAAACAGGTTGATTTAGAAACAGTAGAAAATATTGAAAAAGGAGGTTTGGTTGATATAATCGGAAAAGTGAAAGAATATAACGAAGAAAGATATATTCAGCCTGAGACCATTGTCAAGATAGAAGACCCAAATTTTGAGGTTTTAAGGAAATTAGAATTGGAGAAGTTGTGAAGTGTGGATTATAATAAATCAAAAAGAGGAGGGTTGAAGAATTATACGAAGATGTAGGAGCTGGAGATATTATTAATGCTTATGGAAGTGCGCAGATTACCGGCTATTATGGAGATCTAATTAGTAAAGAAAGAAATGATGGAATTGAATTCTTTTCAGAAATTGAAACAAAAACCAGCTTCTATTACTGAAGAGGTTCCTGAAAAGACCTACAAATATTTGGAGATTGAAACAGAGAACTTGGAAGAGACCAACCTAGAGAAAGCAAAGACTCAGTTTGAGGTTAACAAAACCTGGATAGCAGAAAATAATATAGACAAAAACAAAGTTTATCTATTAAGGTATAAAACAAGCTGGAAAAAATTGAACACAACCCTAATCAATGAAACTGATAATTACCTAAACTATGAAGCAGAGATCCCAGGATTCAGTTACTTTGCACTTGGTGGAGAGGATGATAAAAGAAGCAAAAAAGTATGAACAAGAAGACAAAAGGAGAAAAGAAGAAGCAGAAATTAGAAATAATGCGGATTCTGTTATTTACACCACAGAAAAAACCTTGTCTGAATTAGGGGATAAATTACCTAAAGAACAAAAACAGAAAATTGAAAGTAAATTAAAACAATTAAAAGATGTTTTAAAACAGAAGGATATAAGCAAAATCAAGGAAAAAACAGAAGAATTAACCAAAGTTGTTCAAGAGGCTGGAGCATCGGTTTACCAGCAAGCACAGCAACAGGCAGGGCAGGGAGAAAGTAAAAGAAAAGAAGAAAAACCAAAACAGGAAAAGACTGTAGATGCAGAATATAAGGCTGAGAATGAAGATAAAAAGTAGTTTTAAAAATGGCAAAAGACTATTACCAAATTCTTGGTGTAGATAAAAATGCAAGTCAAGAAGAAATTAAGAGAGCATTCAGAAAATTAACCCGGAAATATCATCCTGATGTTGCAGGTAAAGGCAGTGAGGAAAAATTCAAGGAAATTAATGAAGCTTTCCAGGTTTTGAGTGACTCACAAAAAAAAGCCCAGTATGACCAGTCTGGTTTTACTGGTTTCAGACCAGAAGATTTTGCTGGTTTTGAGGGTTTTAATTTTGATGATATATTCAGGGATTTTGGATTCAGTGACATTTTTGATATTTTCTCTGATAGGAGAGGAGCAGAAAGAAGTAGAGCAGGCGCTGATTTAAGATATGATTTGGATATTTCTTTATAACAGGCTTTTTCTGGTCTAACTACTAAAATAGAAATTCCTGTTTACACACCTTGTAAAAGATGTAAAGGTACTGGAGCAAAGGAAGGAAAATTAAAAACCTGCCCTCATTGTAATGGCTCAGGCCAGATAAAGAAAACTCAAACCACTCTATTTGGCCAGAGTGTTTTTATTACCACCTGTAATAAATGTGGGAGTTATGGGAATATAATTGAAGAAAAATGTAGGGATTGTAATGGAACAGGAAGAGTGAAAGAGAAAAAGAGAATAGAAGTTAAAATCCCCAAGGGTGTTGATGAGAATTCTTATTTGAGGGTTCCAGGACAAGGGGAAGCTGGATATAATGGTGGTCCTCCAGGAGATTTATATGTTATAATTCATATAAAACCCCATGAAATACTTAGAAGGAAGGGAAATGATTTATTTTGTAAGACAACAATTAACTTATCTAAAGCAATTTTTGGTGGGAAATAGAAGTTAAAACAATTGATGGTAGAGCAAATATTAAATTACCTAAGGGAACCCAGAGCCATACCACTTTCAGGTTGAGAGGACAAGGAATGCCTGATTTACACACCGGTAAGAGAGGAGATGAATTGGTAAAGGTTATTGTTGATATTCCCAAAAAACTGAGCAGGAAACAGGAAGCTCTTTTAAGAGAAGTGTTTGGGAAAGAAAGGATAGGAATAACAAAGGGATTTTTTGATAAAATGAAAGATTTTGTTTAGGAATTAGCCTCTTAAAAAAATAAAATTTTTCAAGAATCCATCCCAGAGTCTGAAACTTTTAGTTCCCTAATATTTTTTTTAATTTATATAAAATAGAATAAGAAATATTTGGGGTAAACAAATTTGGTTTTTTATTTAATAAAGTTCTTAATTCCTGTATAGAAAAAAGTTTTACTTCTAAAACTTCATCTCTTTGAAGTGTTAAGTCTCCTAGTTCAGCTTTAAAATTTAGAACATACACATTTATAATTTCATTATTTATAACCTTCCGCGGTGTATCTCTGGTTTTGTGTTTTCTTTTTTCTAAGAATATAAGGTCTTTATTTGATACGTTTATTCCAAGTTCTTCTTTTAATTCTTTTATTGCAGTTCCATTATAAGTATCTCCTGAATTTACATGACCTCCGCAACTGACATCAAAACAATTAGGAAAAGAATCTTTCCATGGTGACCTTTTTTGTAATAGTATTTTGTTTCCTTTAATTATCCAGATATGAATTCCCTTGTGCCAATCTCCATCTCTGTGAACTTTAGACCTTTCTTTTTTAAATCCTAACTCAACCCCATCTTCGTTTATAATATCAAAAAATTCCATAATTTATGAGAAAGCTAAATATAACTAAAGAAGAATATGACGAATTAACCAGAGAATATAAGAAAACTGGTTTTTATAGAGAGATAATTTATCCTGATAATGAAGAGTTTTCTAATTATAGTGAATTAGGTAGCAACATTTTTGTTTTATTAGGTATATCAGGAGCAGGAAAAACAACAATAGCAAATACAATTACAGAAAAAAATAAGGATATATTTCATTTACCAAGAATTACTTCGAGAGAAAAGAGGAAATATGAAGGTGCTGGAGAATATATTTTTAAAAATAAGAATTATTTCAAAAATAATGATTTCTTTTCATTAAAGGAATATGCAAGCAATTATTATGCAATTGATAAGGGACTATTATTAAACTCTTTAAAATCAGATAGAAAAGTTATTTTAGTAGCTGGGACTTATGAAGGATTTATTTTGAAAGATGTTTTATTACCTACTACGCTAATATATATAGATTCTGATAGAGAATTAGCAAATCAACATATAATAAATAGGGATAGTGAAGTTAAATCTTGTATGAGGAGATCATTACAAGGACTTGATGAGATATCAAAATATTTTTCAGATTATATCGTTGTAAATAGGAAGAATCAGCTGGATAAAACGATTATGAAAATAGAAAAAATAATGGACTAATCTATTACTTTGTTTACTATATAAACTGTTTTGTAGATACTAAATATTTTACCTTTATGAATATCCTTATTAATTAGATCTATCCCTCTCTCAAATTCGGAAGGATGTTTTCTCTTAATTATCTGTATTACAGAGTTACTAATACCTTTTTTAATTCCTTCTAGGAAAATATTATCTATTTTGGTATTTATATCTCTTAACAATATTTCTTTCCTAAAATTTTTAAAACCAGTCTTTTTAAATAATTCCCTAATCTGCAGTTCACTAAGATATCTTTTGGAATCTTCCAGAAATTTAGATGGAAAATACTTATTCAAAACATGTTGTTTTAAATCAGTATATGAAGAAGTAAATATTATTAAAGTTCCATTATCCTTTAATAGTCTATAACATTCTTTAAATAATCTTTCTTTGTTGTTTATAAGGTGATAAACAAAAGCTAAATATATTAAATTAAATTTTTCATTTAAAGGTAATTTTTTCTCTGCATCAGCTTTAATCAGTTTTATATTTTTTCCTAATTTCCATTTGCAAATATCTAACATAGTTTTACTTTTATCAATGCCATACAATTTTATTTTTATAGACTTTTTATTCATCAATTTTAATAAGGATAAGCTTTCATTACCTGTTCCAACCCCAATTTCTAAAACATGAGAATTATTTGTTAATTTACCTTCTCTATATAATAACTCAGAGAAATTAGAATGTCCTTTATAATATTTATCATATTCTAGGGTATTTACATTCTCAAAAAAATTCATAATTTTAGTTTATTTCCTTAAAAGTCAATAATATTTTTTGTTTTTTGGAGTAAATTTTGCTAATATTTATTGGAGTCCAAAAAAACTGATTAAGTAATCGAAATTCAGTCAAGATTAATTAATTTTACCTATAAAGAATATTTTGGATGTAATGTTTGCACTCTGCAATCAAAGAAATTAGTTCATTTTCTTCAAATGGTTTAAGTTTTTGAAATTTTTTGTCCAAGGTATTTTCAGGGTTAAATTGTTGTAAAGAAAACTGATTTGCATTTTTGATGAAGGAGCAAATTTTGACAACATCTTTTTTTGTAAGTAGATCTGGAACAAAGGTTGTTCTGAACTCATATTGAATTTCTGAATTAAGTAAAAGTAAAATAGATTTTTTAACATTGCTAAATAATTTTTCTGTTAGTATTCCTCCTGTTGCTTTGTTATATTTATGGAACTCTATTGGAGCTTTAATATCCATAGCAACATAATCCAACAAGTTATCATCCAACAATTTTTTCAGCATTTCAAAATTTGTTCCATTAATGTCTAGTTTTATCAGGAGTCCAAGTTCTCTGATTTTCTGAATAAAGTCTGGCAAGTCTTTGTGTAGAGTCGGCTCGCCACCCGTTATTTCTGCAGCATCAAGAAATTTTTTGTTGCTCCTTAAATAAGATAGAACTTCTTCCTCTGGAATTTCTTTTACAGTTTTCTCAGGGACTAATAAGTCTTGGTTATGGCAATAAGGACACCTAAAATTGCAACCAACTGTGAAAATAATTGAGCAAATTTTTTCTGGATAGTCAACCAAACTCTGCTTTTGAAAACCTCCTATCTTCATTTTAAAACTTTATCAAAAGTTTTTCTTTGTTTAAATTCTTCCTGCTTTCCTTTATTCCACTGGTCAACAGGTCTTAAATACCCAACAATTCTGGAGTAAACTTCACATTTGGTTTTCTTTTTCTCTGTTTCACATTTTGGACAGTAATTATGTTCACCAAAAATATAACCATGAATCGGGCAGATACTAAAAGTAGGTGTTATTGTGAAATAAGGTAAACTGAAATTCTCACAGATTTTTCTAATAAGTGTTTTAATTGATTCTGCTGGAGGTTTTTTTTCACCCAAAAATATGTGCAGAACAGTTCCTCCTGTATATTTTGTCTGAAGAGAATCCTGCAATTTTAGAGATTCAAAAATATCATTTGTGAAATTAACTGGGAGTTGTGTTGAATTTGTGTAATATGGCTCTACACTCTTTTTTACTTCCTCATTGTTTGCAACAATAATCTTAGGGAACTTCTCTTTATCCATCCTTGCTAATCTGTATGAGGTTCCCTCTGCTGGAGTGGCTTCTAAATTGTAGTTGTTTCCGGTTTCCTCCTGAAACTTTACTAACTTGTTTTTCATAAAATCCATGACCTCTTCTGCAAAATTTAATCCTCCTTTATCTCCAATCGTACACTCTAAAAAATTTAGACAACACTCATTCATTCCAACAAGTCCGATTGTTGAAAAATGGTTTTTCCAATAGTTTCCAAATCTTTTTTTAATATCTCTCAAATAAAACTTTGAATAGGGATACAAACCCTTTTCTGTCAAATTTTCCAATGTTTTTCTTTTTATTTCAAGACTATTCCTTGCAAGTAACATTAACTTTTCTAATTTCTCAAAAAATTCTTCTTTAGTTTTTGATAAAAATCCCAAACGGGGCATATTAATTGTTACAACTCCTATAGACCCTGTAAGGGGGTTTGCTCCAAAAAGACCTCCTCCTCTTTTCTGGAGTGACCTGTTATCAATTCTCATTCTGCAACACATGGACCGGACATCATCAGGTTTCATATCCGAATTAATAAAATTTGCAAAATAAGGAATTCCATATTTTGCAGTCATCTCAAAAATTTTATCATAATTTTTATTTTCCCATTCAAAGTCTTTTGTTATATTATAAGTTGGAATTGGAAAAGTAAAAGGCCTACCTTTCGCATCCCCTTCCTGCATCACCTCAGCAAAAGCCCTGTTGATCATGCTCATTTCCTTTGTATAATCACTGTATGTGTCCTCTTTTGTTTCTCCTCCTATTATCACTGGTTCATTTTTTAAGTATCCAGGCACTGTTAAATCCATAGTAATATTTGTAAAAGGGGTCTGAAATCCTACCCTCGTTGGAACATTTATATTGAATAAAAACTCCTGGATAGCCTGCTTCACTTGTCTGTAACTCAAATTATCATGCCTGATAAAAGGGGCAAGAAGGGTGTCAAAATTAGAGAATGCCTGGGCTCCTGCTGATTCACCTTGCAAAGTATATAAGAAATTTACTATCTGACCTAATGATGACTTGAAATGCTTTGGTGGTTTGCTCTCAATTTTTCCTCTCGCTCCTTTAAAACCACTTAGCAGTAGAT
This sequence comes from Candidatus Aenigmarchaeota archaeon LH_S4, assembly GCA_023659975.1. Classification (GTDB taxonomy): domain Archaea; phylum Aenigmatarchaeota; class Aenigmatarchaeia; order QMZS01; family QMZS01; genus QMZS01. The sequence continues at coordinate 1,380 of JAGXOI010000003.1, read as the reverse complement.
CCTGCAAGTCCCAACCAACACAATAAGCTCCAAAGATACCCAAATCATGAATATGAAAATCACCATTTAAATGTGCTTGTTTGATTTCTGCGGGATAGACTTTATTTAGCCAGTATTGGTTAGTTATTGTAGAGGAAATATAAAAATTTAAACCCTGAAGAGAGTAGCTCATATTTGCATTTTCTTTTACTCTCCAGTCCTCCATATTTAAATATTTTTCAATGTTTTCTATATTAGAAAATAAATCTTTAGTTCTTCTTATTTCTTCATGCTGTTTTCTATATAATATGTAAGCTTTGGCAGTTTTATAATGCCCGTTTTCTACCAGAATCTTCTCAACAATATCCTGAATCTTTTCAACTGTTGGTATTTCTTCAGGATCTAATTTTTGTTTCAAAAGTTTAACTACTTCATCACCAAGTCTTTTTGCTAATTCATAATCCTGTCCACCAACTGATTTAGCACTATTAAAAATCGCATTAATTATTCTCTCTTTTTCAAAATTCACAATCCTTCCATCTCTTTTTTTTATTTTATTAATCATATTCTATTGGACACGGTGTCCAATAATTAATATAGAAAAATTATTTATATAAGTATGGAGGTTGTAAGAACTTTAAGAAAATTTGATGAATTAGATATAATGCTTACTTTTCTTGAAATAGGGCATAAAACAGTAAGCAGGGAGGAACTGGCAACGATTACAGAATTTGGAGAAGGGAGTATAAAATCCATGATAAAAATTCTAAAAAATAACGATTTTGTTTCAACAGAAAAGAAGGGTAATAAATTAACTGAAAAAGGAAAGAAATATTTTTCTGAAATATATAAATTTATATCTCCAATAATCAAAATAAATCAAGATATTTTTAGGGATAATTTAAATTGTTATGGGTGTATTCTGAGAAAATATAACAAAAACAAACAGGAAAAATTATATGTTGCCCGAGAAAAGGGAATCAGGGTTGGATGCAATTCTGCTATGGTCTTAACCTGTGAAAATGATTTACTGAAAGTGCAATATGTAGAAGAATTTAACTTTAATTTTCTCAAGAAAGAATTTGATATAAAAAACAAAGAATTGTTGATTGTTACTTCGTCTAACAAAAAAACAATAGCAGAAAAAGGAATACTAACAATCTCGTGTTATTTGAATGAGGAACTAAATAATATTATAAGTCTAATTGCAACTAAAAAAATGTGGCCCAAACTTTGAATATTAGACCAGAAAATTGCTCCTATGGCAACACTTTAAAGAATTATTCATCCAAGTTTTGACACTCTCCCCTCACTAAAGTCGGGAGATTCTGATGTCTCATATGCATCAGTTTCGGGCAAAGTCAAGGTTGCCCCATCTTCCAGGATATACCCAGAAGACAA
>JAGXOI010000039.1 GCA_023659975.1 Candidatus Aenigmarchaeota archaeon LH_S4 | reverse complement strand
ATTGACTTTGCCCGAAACTGATGCATATGAGACATCAGAATCTCCCGACTTTAGTCGTGGAGAGTGTCAATAATGAAAATAGGAATATTAGGTGGTGGTTTGACTGGGTTAACACTAGGTTACCTATTAAAAGAAAAAAATATTAATTTTGAAATATTAGAAAAAAGTGATGAATGTGGTGGGTTGTGTAAAACAATTCAGGAACAGGGTTTTACATTTGATAAAACAGGAGGACATATAATTTTTTCCAAAGATAAAGAAGTTCTAAATTTCATACTTAATCTCTTAGATAAAAATAAAACCCAACGCAGGAGAAATACAAAAATTCTTTATAAAAATCGTTTTGTAAAATATCCTTTCGAAAATGGGTTGGGAAATTTGCCAAAACAAGAGAACTTTGAATGTTTAAACGAATTTATAAAAACATTAAATCAGAAATATAATAGACCAGAACATTTTAAGGAATGGATTTATCAAACATTTGGGAGAGGAATTGCAGAGAAATATATGATACCTTATAATGAAAAGATATGGAATTTTAAAACAGAAAATATGGCAACATTTTGGGTTGAGGGTAGAATACCAAAACCTCCACCAGAAGATATAATAAAATCTTCATTGGGACTAGAGACAGAAGGCTATACTCATCAACTTTATTTTCATTACCCAAAATATGGAGGTATTCAGTCATTAATAAAAGCAATTGAAGAAAAAATCCATGATAATATAACAAAGAATTTTGAGGTTAAATCTATTAAAAAAGAAAACAATAAATGGATAATTTCAGGCAATAAAGAAAAAAAAGAATTTGATAAAGTTATATCAACAATTCCAATTTTTAATTTTGTAAAGGTATTAGAAAATATACCAGAAAATATTACTAATGCTGTCAGTAACCTGAAATATAATTCACTGATAACCGTAATGCTTGGATTGAATACCAAAAAACTAAATAAATTCCACTGGTTGTACCTCCCGGATAAAAATATTTTAACACATAGACTTATTCTTCCAAAAAATCATAGCCCAAATATGACTCCAAAAGGAAAATCTTCAGTAGTAGCAGAAATAACTTATAATGAAGGTGATGATATTTCAAAAATGAAAGATGAAGAGATTATAGAACATATTATAGATGGTTTACACGAAAGAAACTTAATCGATAAGAATAATATCTGTCATAAAAAACTCATAAAGTCAAAATATGCTTATGTTATTTATGATTTAAATTATGAAAATAATATACAGATGATTTATGATTTTTTCAAAGAATTAGATATTGGGTTGTGTGGTAGATTTTCAGAATTTAAGTATCTAAATATGGATGCTTGTATAAAATCAGCGGTAGATTATATCAAAAATAATTTTAGTTAATAGTGTTTATGCTCTCTGTAATAATTCCAACTTATAATGAAGAAAAAAATATAGAAAACTGTCTTAAATCTCTTTTAAACCAGACCTTGCCAAGAGACAAATATGAGATTATAGTAGTTGATGGGCAGAGTACAGATAAAACTGTAAAAATTGCTAAAAAATATGCTGATAAAATGATTCAGCAAAAGAGTGAGAGTGTTGGAGGGGCTAGGAATGATGGTGTTGCTGTTTCAAAATATGATTTGATTGCAACAACAGATGCTGACTGTATCATACCTGAGAATTGGTTGGAGAAAATAAAATTGAATTTCAAAAATAAAAAGGTTGTTTTAGTAACAGGGAATGTAAAACCTATTAATCCTAATTTATATTATCAACTCCTTACAAAAATAAGTGCAATTCTTTGGTTGGCTATATACAAGTTCAATTTAAGTATATGTTGTAGTGGAGTGAACATGTCGTTCAGAAAAAATGAATTTTGCAAAGTTGGAGGATTCAAAAGTATACCTGTTTTGGATGATTTTGAGTTATCTACACGTCTAAAAAAGATTGGAGATTTGAAATATGATCTAAAACTTATTGTTTATACTTCTATGAGAAGAATGAAAGAGCAAGGTATATCAAAAGTCTTTTTTATATGGAGTGTTAATGTATTACGTATATTATTAGGATTTGGAGTTGAAAAAATGAATTACACAAAACATGATTATAATGATTAAAGATAAATAATATAATCTAAAAATCAATTAGTTTATGCTCTCTGTAGTGATTCCAACTTATAATGAAGAAAAAAATATAGAAAACTGTCTTAAATCTCTTTTAAACCAGACCTTGCCAAGAGACAAATATGAGATTATAGTAGTTGATGGGCAGAGTACAGATAAAACTGTAAAAATTGCTAAAAAATATGCTGATAAAGTGATTCAGCAAAAGAGTAAGGGTGTTGGAGGAGCCAGGAATGATGGTGTTGCTGTTTCAAAATATGATTTGATTGCAACAACAGATGCTGACTGTATCATACCTGAGAATTGGTTGGAGAAAATAAAGGATAATTTTAAAGAAGATAATATTGTTTGTGTTTATGGACAACAAAAGCCACTTGAAGGCACATTCAAAAATAAAGTTAATCTAAAGTTATCAAATTTATTGATATTCACCACTTACTTTCTTAACATCTATATGACTGTTGGAGCAAATATGGGTTTTAGGAAAAAACCCTTCCAATCTGTTGGTGGATATAAAATTTATAATGCAGGAGATGATTTTGAACTTCCTCTTAGACTAAAAAAGGAAGGTAAGCTCAAGCATGATCCAAAAATGAGAATATTTTTCTCTATGAGACGCTATGATGAAGAAAATGTTATAAAAGTTTTAATTAACTGGTTTTTGAATATACTCAAGAGTAAATATGACCTTAATATTGATGTTGCAACTTATAATAAAAAATGTTATAATACAAAATAAAACAAAAAAGTTATTTTTGATTAAAAATCAACTGACTAATAATTTAAAATTTTCCTGTGTTATGGCAGAAGATATTTTGAAGTTGATGAGAAACAGGGAAAATATCAGAAATATTGGTATAGTCGCACATATTGACCATGGAAAAACAACTATGACAGATAATTTATTGTCAGGGGCAGGAATGCTTTCTGAAGAACTCGCAGGAAAACAACTTTTCATGGATTTTGATAAACAGGAGCAGAAAAGGGGAATCACAATTTATTCTGCAAATGTTTCTATTGTTTATAATTATGAAAATCAGGATTATTTGATTAATTTGATTGATACACCCGGACATGTTGATTTTGGTGCTGATGTAACTAGAGCGATGAGGGCGATAGATGGTGCAGTATTAGTTATCTGCGCTGTTGAAGGTGTGATGCCACAGACAGAAACTGTCTTGAGGCAGGCTTTGAAAGAGAGGGTAAAACCGATTCTTTTTATAAATAAAGTTGACAGATTGATTAAAGAATTAAAAGTTTCTCCTGAAGAGATGCAAAAAAAATTTGAAAAATATATAAAAGAAATAAATGAACTAATTAAAAAATATGCTGAGCCAAAATTGGGGGATAACTGGTCTGTAAATGTTATGGATGGTTCTGTTGTATTTGGCTCTGCTTATAAGAACTGGGCCATCTCAATCCCTTATATGCGAAAAACAAAGATAACTTTCAAAGATATTATTGAATTTACAAATGCTGATAAGGAAAAAGAACTTGCGAAAAAGGCTCCTTTACATAAAGTTATCTTGGAGAGTATAATTAAACATCTTCCAAATCCTTTAGAAACACAAGAATATAGAGTTCCAAAAATATGGCCTGGTGAAGAAGAAAGTGAAATTGGAAGAGGAATGAGAGAATGTAACTCAAATTCTGAGCTGGGTGCTATAGTCACAAAAGTTATTCCTGACCCTCACGCAGGTTTGGTTGCAACTGCAAGAATATTCTCTGGAACTCTGAAAGGTGGGGAAGAAGTTTATCTCGTTGCTCAACACAAAAAACAGAGGGTTCAGCAGGTTTCAATTTACAAGGGGCCAAAAAGGATTAAAATTGATGAAGCCCTGTGTGGGAATATAGTTGGTATTGTTGGATTGGTTGATTCTATCTCCGGGGAAACGATCTGCAATCCTGAAAAAATAATAACTCCATTTGAAGGAATAAAACATATTTTTGAGCCTGTTGTAACAAAATCAATAGAACCGGAAAATGTAAAGGATTTACCAAAATTAATTGAATTTCTGAAACAGGTTAGCAAGGAAGACCCCAGTCTGGAAATTAACATAAATGAAGAAACCGGAGAATATCTTGTTTCTGGTCTTGGAGAACTACATATAAACGCAAAAGTTGAAAATATCCTTAAAGAAAAAGGAATAGAAATAAAGAGTTCCGCCCCAATTGTTGTTTATAGGGAAACCGTTGAGTTCCTTACTCCTAAAGAGATAGAAGGGAAGAGTCCAAACAAGCATAACAAGTTTTATCTTACTGTGGAACCTTTGGAAGAATCTGTTTATGAATGTTTAAGTTCAGGAAAAATACCTGAAGAAAAATTAAGTAAGATAAAAGCAGATACAATAGAATCTTTTGTTGATTGCGGATTGCCTCGGGACGAAGCAAAAAAGATTCTTGATGTTTATAATAAAAATATTCTGATAAATGCAACAAAAGGAATTCAGTACTTGCATGAAACTTATGAATTGCTGAAGCAGGCATTTAGGGATATTTGTAATCAAGGTCCTTTGGCAAAAGAGCCCTGCTCAAAAATAAAACTCAAAATTTTGGATGCTGAATTGCATGAAGATGCAATACATCGGGGTCCGGCGCAGGTAATTCCTGCTGTGAGAAATGCAATTAGAGAAGCAATATTACAATCAAAACCAAGAATTCTGGAGCCTTTGCAGATAATAAGAATTGATGTCCCAGAAGAGTTGGTAGGTGAAGCTATGAATGAAGCCCAAAATAGGAGAGGACAGGTTTTAAATGTTGAGACAGAATTAGGAGCAGCAATAATAAAAGCAAAGATGCCTGTTGATGAGATGTTTGGATTTGAAGGTTCTCTAAAATCAGCAACCAGAGGAAAGGGTTTTTATTCCTTGATTAATGTTGTTTTTGAAAAACTACCAACTTCGATTCAGGAGCAGATTATTTCAAGGATTAAGAAGAGAAAGGGGTTGGAATAGAAGTTATAAATAGTCTAGTGGACTTTTAATATTTTTTATTAGTTAATTTGATATCTGCAAGTAAACCTGAGAAGTCTTAATATCCGAATGTCCTAATAATCTCTGGATAATCTGTGAACTACCACCACTAAAATATTTCATATTTTAGAGTGGCTTCCTGCGAGTGTA
>JAGXOI010000038.1 GCA_023659975.1 Candidatus Aenigmarchaeota archaeon LH_S4 | reverse complement strand
TCCAGTATATCTTGGTAGAACAGAAAAGTCAGCACCTGTGTCTGCTAATACTTCATCTAATACTTCAAAATTAATTTGTTTTTGGAATATTTAAAGGAAACTATCCACCAAAATCAAAATTCTCTTTTAATTAATTCTCTCTCTGTCTTTGGTTTCATAAATATCCTGCACAAACATAACAAGGGGTTTTCGCTTGAGCCTTTTGTCAATTATTTTATCAAAAAGGCTCAACCTCAGCCTCGGACACAACGCACAAAGCGGGAGGCGTCCTTATCGAGCCTGAGCAGGTTGCAATTAGTGAAGTACACTTCGTAGGTATAGCCGCTGTCGAGCTCGGTAGAGGACCAGTAAAAACCGGCGGAACCATCCCCACCGAAACAGGTGCCTGAGCAGGAACCAGAGTTACACAAATTTTGTAAAGTTGTTTTGTCTGGTAAAACCCAATTAGAGAATCCTCCATAATCTAAATTGTCGCAGTAATTACAAGCTGGACAAACAGAACCGTTCCCTATACAACTTGATGGAGTGCAATCTTCACCATTAGTTCCAGTACCCCATTGATAAGTAGACCCAGCGGTCGGAGTCCAGCATTTATCAGCACTACAATCCACATAAACTGTGTCTCCATTTAGAGTTCGGTTTTTATAGCCAATCCCATCACATTCACAAACTGAACCACAACCTTCTTCTGAAATACAATTATATTCACAAGCAGTTCCAGAGCCTGAGCAGCCTGAACCATCTGTGCATCCTGAATATATGTGGGTAGAATCATAGCATTGGAGGGTGCAGTCTGTTCCTAAGCCTGAGCAACCTGAGCCTGCTGTGCATCTTTTTTCGTGGGTAGAATTATAACATTGAAGAGAACAGTCTGTTCCTAAGCCTGAGCAACCTGAGCCTGCTGTGCATCCTGAATTTGTGTAAGTAGAGTTATAGCATTGGAGAGAACAGTCTATTCCAATTCCTGCACAACCACTACCATTAACAAATATACTATTTGTATAAACGGAATTATAACATTCAGTAGTGCAATCTACTGTAGGATCAACAACTCCGGTACCCCCACCACTTGCATCGGTTCCGCAAACTAAATTACCTGAAGCATCGGTATCAATTGTATCACAATTAGTAAGCCCAGTAATACGAGCATTGCCACTCACATTCAAATCCCCTTTCACAGTTGTTTTATCAGAACTATCATCTCCTAATTGGGTGTCTCCTTCTACCAAGAAATCTGGACCAGGAAAAGGATTACCTACAATTCTTAAGCCCTCATAGAAAAATCCAGTTCCGTTTATTAAAAATGCTATATTTCCAAGTTCATCTGCTGGAAAACTCCAATAAGGATTTGATTCTCCTGAAGCATTAAAAGTTCCTGGGCCGATTTCATTGGCTTGATGTCCGGGGTTTGGATAATCAAATTCAGGACCAGTTGAATAAGCAGCAAGAATTGCAGAGCCCATACAAACAATGAAAGTTAGTAGAACTCCTAATATTAATTTTTTGTTTTCTTTGCCTACCATAAGTTTATCTTTAAACATATTTACTCTTTTAACTGAAGTTTTTTTAATAGAGTTGACCAATAAAAAACTTCCATAATATTATTTAAAGTATTTATAGGTTTTTTTATCTTTCTGCCCATATTCATATTATCTCTAAACATATTTCTCATCTTGGAGGTTCTGGTAGAGATGATTCATTACCTGTTGTTTCTGGTTGTCTTTCTGGCTCTGGTAGAGAAGATTGATTATTTAAAGAACTTTCTGTTGTCTCATTGGTTTGAGGAAGAATCCCGCTCTGAGAATAAAAATAAAGACCAATTCCGATAATTATAAAAATTACTGCCAGAGTACCAATTGCTAGAATTTTATTTCTTCTATACTCAGATTTTACTTCTTTTGAGATTTTAGAAACTTCGTTTTTATCCCTAATATATAACTTATATATAAAGTTTTTTAAGCTTCATTTTAAAACCTTTTTTAGTTCAGCAGCAATTCTTTCTGGAAGTTTATCAAACCCTTCTTTTAATTCCCTAAACTCCTGATTTAATTCTCCAAACCCTTCTTTCAATTCTCCAAACCCTTCTTTCAATTCTCCAATACCTTTTTCAATTCCGATAACATGGATAACTGCCTTACTGAATTGTCCGCAGAGTAGAGCCTGTGAAGATTTCATAATATCTGGAACAATTAAAGAATCATTAAACTCAATTCCCGCCAAAATTGGATTTTTTGCTAGTTCTGGTTTCTCTTTTTTTAATCTTTCTATAAAATCCAAAATATGCTCTTTCTCTCCTTCTAACAAGACCTCAACTCTCCTATCTGGCAAGTTTCTTGCTGTTCCATTTAAGTCTGAATCTAATATTTGCTCAATTACAAAAGATCTATATCCAACTTCCTGAACATTATCTTGGATATAAAATCTTGCTTTTGCCATAGTAATTTTTGTTTTTAAAGTATATAAAGACTTTTTATTATATTTCTCATCTTGGAGGTTCTGGTAGAGATGATTCATTACCTGTTGTTCCTGGTTGTCTTTCTGGCTCTGGAAGGGAGGACTCATTACCTGTTGTTTCTGGTTGTCTTTCTGGCTCTGGTAGAGAAGATTCATTATTTAAAGAACTTTCTGTTGTCTCATTGGTTTGAGGAAGAATCCCGCTCTGAAAATAAAAATAAAGACCAATTCCAACAATTATAAAAATTATTGCCAGAGTACCAATTGCTAAAATTTTATTTCTTCTATACTCAGATTTTACTTCTTCTATTTCCTTTGAAACTTTACTTGGAGTTTTATCTCCCATAATTACTTTAATTATGTATATAATAGCCATAAACATAATTCTTTTTAACAACATCTAAATAAACAAAACCAAATCTTTGCAACTGAACCCTCTCATTTGGTTTCAATTTTGTTATATTATTTTCAGCAATACCTCTTGCTAAGGTATTATCCGGAAGCAAAACCTTCATATCCACTCCTTTCTCAGGAACAAATTGGATTTTTGGATAAGGTAAAAGTTGTTTTCCTAAAAACTGGCTGGTTCTATCAAGTCTTATATTATATAGACCTATCAATCTGACAATTTTTCCTTTATAATTTAAAAAGTCTTCTTTAGAAATAAAAAATTTATTTAAAATTTTTAGTTCTCGATAACCTCTATCTGGATAATCAGGGTGTAAAGGTAATTTAACCAAATTATCTTTTGGAGGATTTATAACTTTAATCTGAACAGGGTCTCTGACAAAAAAATATCTGTTTGCCAAAGGGTCTAATAATTTTCTGTTAAAACTTGCTATGTAGTCTTCAGATACCATAACATCTCTTATCTTAGGGCCAATCTCTTTAATCATATCAATAAGTGCTTCTGGATAAACTCCTCTTCTTTTAAAAGATTTTATTGTTGCCAGTCTTATATCATCATAACCTGTATATTTTCCTTCCTCTATTCCTCCTCTTACCCTTGTTTTTGATAGTTCTGTATTAGCAACGCTAAACTTACCCTGCAATTTTATTATTGGATACTTCCATCTTAAGTAAGAATACAGATAGAGTTGTTTGTTTCTTGAAAGTTGTAAGTCTACCCCCCTTATTATATGAGTCACACCCATTAAATGGTCGTCTATTGCAGATGCAAAATCCAAGAGGGGCCAAACATATTTACTTCTTACAAGAGGATGTTTTGGTTTATCAATAATTCTTAGTGCAGGCCAATCTCTCACTGAAATATGTTTATCTTTAAGATCTGTTTTTATTCTTGCAACAACTTCACCCTCTTTAAAAGTGTGGTTTAACATTTTTTCAAATCTATTTATTTGTTTTCTAACACTTAAATCCCTGCAAGGGCAAGGTTCTCCTTTCTCTCTCAATTTTTTGAATTCTTCTTGGGGACAGGTACACACATAAGCTTTTCCAAGTTCTAACAATTTTCTAAAATACTTATAGTAAATATTTAATCTCTTTGAAGAATAAAAAATTTTGTCTGGTTTTATTTTAAGCCATTCCAAATCTTCAAGAATCCATTTATATGCTTCTCTCATTGGAATTTTATTTTTTGGGTCTGTGTCATCATATCTCAAAATATAAGTTCCTTTATAGATATTTCTATACAACCAGTTTACAACAGCTTGCCTTGCATTTCCTAAGTGTAAAGGCCCATCTGGATTTGGAGCAAACCTGACAACAAAATCATGTTTCACTTTAAGTAGGGGTATCATCTCTTTTGCTTCTTCATAAACTTTTTTGATTGGTCCTCCAAGTTGCTCCAACTCTTCTTTCTGTTCTTCTAATTTCATTTCCTTAACTTCAGATATAATCTTCTCCAACTCTTTTCTTAATTTTCTTATTTCTTTTTTTAGTTCAGGATTATCAATAATGGCTCTTCCCAGAATAGAATCTAGGTTGGGTATTCCATTGTATCTTGTAGAATTATCAAGAACATATCTCTTAAGCAGTAATTTATCAAACTCCATCAATTATATTGTATTAAAAAAATATATAGAAGAATCTACTTTCCTGGATTCTAAAATTCGTATTTTTAGTGTTGTTAATCAATATAAATAAGTTGCCTATCTTAATTTATGGAAAAATTTAAATAAATCTTCCCAAATAACCCTATTGAATTTGGTGTACTAGACACAATAGATATTTCAGATAGTGACATCCTCCACCACCAAATTGATTTTTGGAAGTGGCTTCCAGCAACTAGTAATGGTTGTGAGACCTAGTTACATATAGTTCCTGCTTCCACGACCCGACTTGCTGACTGATCAGTAGAGGTCAAATCTCCACAGGCGTGAATTCCCACTCGTCCAGCGGTATTTATTCCTTCCCTTAATATGTTTATTGCAGAGTTCTTATCTCTTGGTATTTTTGCACCACATTTTTCACATTTATAGATTCTCTTTGATAGTGGCATATTTTGTTTATTTCCACAATCAGAACATATTTGGGAAGATGGGTAAAACCTGTCTATTTCTACTAACTTACTTCCAGCACTTGAAGCCTTGTAAGTAAGCATTCCTGTAAAAACAGACCAACTTGTATCAGATATTGATTTTGCCAAATAATGATTCTTAACCATATTAGACACACCCAAATTTTCTATGGCTATGAAATCATATTGTTGTGTAAGGTGGTAACTTAGTTTATGTAGAAAATCCAACCTCTGATTAGTTAAGGTTTCATAACCCCTTGCTAATTTCACTCTTTGTTTGTTCTTATTCTTTGAACATTTCTTTTTCTTAGATAATCTCCTATGCTCTCTTTTGAGTTTCCTTTCAGTCTTCTTTAGGAATCTTGGATTTTCTATAACTGTTCCATCTGATAGAGTAGCAAAATTCTCCAATCCTAAATCTACTCCAACTTTGTTTTCAG
>JAGXOI010000037.1 GCA_023659975.1 Candidatus Aenigmarchaeota archaeon LH_S4 | reverse complement strand
GCCCTAAACTAAAGCGTGTCAGACCAAAACCTCTGCTACGGTAAGTTTTGTTAGCAACTTTAGAACCTCGCCAGTCTTCTGTATTCAGAACAGTGTTTTGGTTAAGGAAGCTCCTGAATTTATTCAGGGAGAGGAAGTCACTAAGAGATATTTGAAAGAGTGGAAAGATTACTTATAAATTGCATTTAAGTTTGTTGGAACTGTTAAAAATAAATTATAATTATGACAATTAAATTTTCTGATTTTGTCGAAATAAGAATTGGAAAAGTATTGTAAAATTATGTTCGCCTGTAGATTTTTTGAAAAAAACGGGTTATTTGCTGCCTGCGATAAAGAGATTCTTGGGAAAACATTGAAATTCGGAGAGGTTGATTTTGAGATAAAGAAAAGTTTTTATTTTGAGAAGTTTGTTGGGGTAGATGAAATTAAAGAATTTTTGGGTATGGCAAAAATAATAAATTTGGTTGGAAATAGGGTTGTCAAATTATCTATTGAAGAAAAACTGATAAATAAGGAAAGCGTAAAAATTATAGATGGTGTCCCACATGTTCAAATTTATAGAATATAAGTATTATGGATAAAGAAAAAATTATTGAGTTTTTGAAACCTGATTGGAAGAAAGGGATAATATTTGCAATTATTTCTATTTTTTCATTTCTATCTCTAAGAGGATGCTGTTTTTGTTGTCCACCCTGGATAGAAGTATGTATTCTTATGTGCTGTCTATGCCACAACTCCATATCCTGGCCTTTTTTTTGGGTAATGAAGACAAGACCAACAAACATTTTTTCTAAGCCATTTCTAATTTTCCTTTCTGTTATTTACTGGTACCTTCTATCTTGTTTGATAACCTTTGCTTTTAATAAAATAAAAAAATGAGAGGGCAGTGGTATATTGTTGCAGCGGTTTTATTCTCTTTTTCTCTCTTGACTCTGTTCAATATTTTTAACAGTTATTCAAGAATTGATTATACTTCTGTTCTTAAAAATGATGAAGATTTAATTTTCCCAAATTTGGTTGAGGAATTAAATAATACGGTTGAAAATTCTGAAAATATAAAAAATTTAAACGCTGATGTTGGTGATTTGTTGGAAATGGCAGAAAATAGTTTAATAGGAAAGGGGTATTTTTTCAGGTATAATCTTTCTACTTCTGGGGGCTTCAATTTGAGTAATTTGGAACTTGCTGGAAAAAATTTGAAAATTAATTATAAATATTATAGACCCCCTGAATGTGATGATGGTATTTGTGACTTCGGAGAATGTTCTAGTGGTTGCACATCAGACTGTTCTATAGCTGATTGTTGCGGAATTGAAGACTGCAACCTAGCAATAGGAGAAAATTGTTCTAATTGTGAAACGGATTGTGGTCCTTGCAATCCTATACCTGGATGGAGCTTTAGGCGAGAAATAAATATTTCAAACACAGGTGGAGATTTAACTGATTATCAGGTTAAAATAACAGTGGATTATGATTCTGATATGCAGTCAGATTATGATGATCTGAGATTTGCTGATACAAATAGTAATAATCTAAGTTATTGGATAGAAGATTATACTACCTCCAACGCCACTGTCTGGGTAAAAGTTCCTTTCTTAGAGAATAACACAAACACAACGATTTATATGTATTACGGCAATCCTTCTGCCTCTTCTGCCTCAAATGGAACCAATACCTTTGAGTTTTTTGATAATTTTGATGATGGGGATTACACAAACAATCCAACCTGGATTACATCACAGAATTGGATCGCTAGTAATTATTATTTACAGCTACAAGACTCCTTCCTTGGTATGAACATTTACTCAGAGAATATTTCTATTTCGTCAACTACTAACTTATTAATAGAGTATGACACCTATATAGCTTGTACTTTGGCATGTTATAACAAAATGTATCTCTATAACAGTACAGATGATATTTTGTTTGGTGGAGGTCCATTTCATGATGACTATAATAATAGAGATGGAGGATTGATAATCCAAAATACAAGCACATCAAACATGTGGACAAGTCTTGGTGTAAGCACAGGATCCTGGAAGAAAATTAAGCTGTATATATATCTAGGAAAATGTGTTATTGACTATGATAATGGAAATATAATTAGAAGCATGGATTGTGAAGGTAATTTGGAAGATATTCAAAGAATAAGAATAAGTGGATGGTACCACACAAACGGTGCGAGATATGATAACATCCGCGTCCGCAAATACGCCTCGCCTGAGCCAACCTATACAATGGGAAGTGAAGAGCCCCTTAGCTAAACAAAAGCTGAAATTCTTAGTAAATCTCTTGTTCCCTGTGCAATTCCTAAAATTATAATAACTAATTTGAGCCAGTTAGAAAAATTTTTATTTTTTACGCTTGAATCAATAAAATAAATCAAAAGAAGAACAACAATTAATTTTATAAGAAAAAAACTCCAGTCTCCAAAAAAACCAAAAACCAGATTTGGTAAAACATGTTGCTCTGAATAACCCCAAAAGTGGAGAGAGACAAAAGTTGAAGAAGCATCAAATAGCTGAGAAAAAATTGTGAATTTATTCCATAAGGTTTTTGTCAGTTCTGTTAATCTTCCAAGAGAAAAAATCAAAATAAAGAGTAATAAATCTAATCCAAGAATCTGACCTGCAGCGGTAAAATTAAGAAAGTTAATTTGGGTGAAAAAAATTCCTGCTAAAATAAATCCAAAAGAGAAAAAATAACTTTGGAAGGGGATTTTAGTCTTTTTTTCTAAAAATAGAGAGAAAAGTAAAAAAGATAAAGTAAATAGAAAAACTAAAATATAAATTAAAGGAGAAACAAAAACAGGAGAAACAAAAAAATTGGCATCTTTTAGAGCTCTTAAAGTAGAGCCAAGAAGGATATAAGGAAATAAAGATAAAGCAAATTTTCCATCTATTTTGATTTTGAGGAATTTCAGAAGTTTGTAGATTAGAAAAACCGAGATTATTAAAATTACAGCATAAGTTAAAGTATTTACCCAGTTATATCCTGATAAATTTAAAATAGGATTAATAAAATAGGTTTCAAGGAAATTAAACATTATTTATATATTGATTTAAATTATGAGAAGGTTATTTTTAGGTATACTTTTAGTTTCTCTGGTTTTTATTTCCGGGTGTGTAGATAATGGATTTCTTCCTGTTGGGGGAAAATACTGTAAAGCAATAGGTCTGTGTAATGTTGAGGAGAAAGAAGTGGAAATTCCTGATGTGATTGTGATTAAAGAAGTAGATATCCCTCTGTTGAAAGGGGGAGAAATAACACCTAATAGAGAAGTTGATATTTTAGTTACTCTGAAAAACAGAGATGTTGATAATATAATCGAACTTGAATATGTTGGAATTAACCCTGGAATTTTCTCTTGTAAGCAAAGGGGGTGTATAAGTGAAGAAGAAGCAAAAGGTAGTATAGGTACTATAAACCCTGGGCAAGAAAAGACATTTAGTTTTAAGGTAAGTTCACCAGACAATAAAGGGACAATGGCGCTCGAGGGGCATTTGGAAGTTTCTGTAAAATATAAGTATACTTCAACAAGGTTAGCAACTATAACTTACATAAATAAAAACACTTATATAGAATACTTGGAATCAGGAGGTAAGATACCTCTGGATATAATAAATGTTCCTTCAGAGGGTCCAGTTGAATTATATTTAGATATATCAAAAATCAAGCAGCCTATTATTATAGAGGAAGATTCAGGAACTACTCCAGAAGGGAAATACCAAATCTATCTTAAGGTTATGAATAAGGGAAGTGGGGAAATTGACAAAATTTCGGCAGGAAGTTTAACTATTGAGTTCGAGGATATGAAATTGGGAACCTGTTCAGAAGAATTTGATGGAGAAGGCTGTGGTGGAAGTTCTTCTGTAAGTAACACTGAGGATATAACTATAAGAGGTAAAAAACCCTTTAGATATTATTTCAGTTTCGATCCTTCAAGTTTAATAGAAAATGATTTATCAGAAGATAAATTAACAACTACAAAGAAGATAAGTGCAGAAGCAGGATATATTTACAGGATATCTAAAAAAATAGATATCTTAGTTTCTCCAAGAGCAGAATATTAATTATAAAACTTTTCGCCTTTTTAATATAAAGCCTCTACAGAAGTTTTAACCTGATTAAAACAAGGTTTGTTAAAATTTGGATAAACTCAAAGATACATCTACTATTCATAATTTGTTAAAATCATTAAAAAGTCAGAACTTATAAATTACATTTTATCAGGAACCTCAATCCCAAGTAAATTCAGACAACTCTCCAACTCTTCTTTTGTTTTTTTCACTAATTCAATTCTAAAACTTTCTTCCTTACTTCCAATAACCTTACTATTTTCATAAAATCTTGAGAAGATTGTAGATAGTTCAAAGGCATAATTGCAGATTAAATTTATTTTCATATTTTCTCTGCTTTTTTCCACCACTTCAGAAAATTCTAAAAACTTTTTTAGAAGTTCTTTCTCATAGACATTTATCTCTTTGATTTCAATTTTTCTTTTTTTGAAACTCTTTCTTAAAATAGAATTGCACCTAACAACAGTATATTGAATGTAAGGACCTGTATTCCCTTCAAACTTGATTGCCTTATCTGGATTGAAATCTACATTTTTATTTCTATCTACCTTAAGAATGTCATATCTTAGAGCACCTACTCCAATTTTTTCTGCAATCCTATTTATTTTCTTTTCACTCAAATCAGGATTTCTTTTTTTAACTTCTTTTACTCCTTTTCTAATTAATTCATCAACTAAGTCATCAAGTAAAATATATTCTCCACTTCTTGAACTCATTTTTGAGCCCTGTAAAGTTACAATCCCGTAATTCATATGTTTGCAGTTTTTAGCCCAGTTGTATCCTAAAATTTCCAGTATTTTAAAAAGTTGTTTAAAATGAAGATTCTGCTCTGAGCCAACAACCCAAATTGAGCTATCCAAATTGAATTTCTTGAATTTGTATAGGGTTAATGCCAAATCTGGAGTTAAATAAAGAGTTGTGTTATCTGACCTGATAAGAATAGTATTTGGGAGACTATATTTTTCAAGATTTATAACAACAGAACCATCGTGTTCAAAAGCAAAACCTTTTTTCAGCAGTTTCAGAGCAATCTTTTTTCCTTCCTCCTTAAATTTGTTTTCATAGAAATAAACATCAAACTTTATTCCTAATATTTTATAAGTTTCTTCAAAACTATTTATCGCATTTTTTACAACAAATTTCCATTCAGATTTGAATTTTCCCGTCTTGTTTTCCAATTCATACAAAATTTCCTGTGATTTTTTGTTAAGTGTTTCTTTACCTACTTCTTTATGCAGTTTTGCATAAATATCTGCAAGTTCGTGGTCTACTTTCTTTCTATTTTTTAGTTTATACTTTTGCATGGCAAGAATCATTTTTGCTACTTGTTTACCTAAATCGTTATAGTAATTAGCTTTGATAATTTTATTTCCTTGAAACTTTAGAATTCTTGCTATTGAATCTCCAAGAAAAGTTGTCCTTGCATGACCAATATGCATTGCTTTGCAAGGATTGGGATTTGAAAATTCAACCATTATTCTCTTTTTGGTTTTTGGTTTGTTTTTGAATTTTTTTAGAATATTTTCTCCAATTTTCTTGTAATTAAAATAAAAATTCAGATAACCGTTTTTTTCTTCAACTTTTTCAAATTCTTCTGGCAACTCAATTTTTTTTATCTCTTCTGAAGCAATTTCTCTTGGATTCTTCCCAATTTTTGTTCCCTTAATAAAACAAATATTACAGGAAATATCCCCAAATTTCCCAGGAAACTGAAAGTTTTCTTCTTTTATTTCAGGGAATTCTTTTTTCAATTCTTTAACTAATTTCTGAATAAGTAGCATAATATTCTATAATATAATAGATAGAGAATTATTCTCAGATATTTTTTGGATTATTTCTTTAAACTTCTCCTTATACTTAACCAAAGGCAAGAAAACTCCCGAATTTATTCGTGTAGCTCAATTGCCCCTTAAATACTTTTAAAACATAATTAAATATGGACGGACATGTCCTGTATTGTCTTCTGGGTATATCTT
>JAGXOI010000036.1 GCA_023659975.1 Candidatus Aenigmarchaeota archaeon LH_S4 | reverse complement strand
AATTCTTTTCTATTTAAAACCAAAGTCTTTCTTACAAGTCCCATATATATATTTAAAAAGAAAACTATTTATAAGGCAATTCCTCTACACGATTTAAATCGGTAGTTTCCTTGCCTTCTGGTTAATTATGAAAATATTTAAAAACAAAGAAAAAAGAAAACAGTTTTTTATACTATTTTTTGCTATATTGGTTGGAGTAGTTTTCATCCTTGAAATAGTTGCCCTTCCTTTAATGTATAGAGAGCCTCAATCAGAGACAGAAACTCCAGAAGACTTAGCACAAAAATTTTCCAAGCAGTGGATTTTTGAAGAGAATCTAACAGAACAGGAAAAAGATTTTTTGGTTCAGAGAAGAATCACAATTGCAAGTTATTATTATTTGGATAACAGCGATTTTTTTGAACTCGAATCACTTATAAAGAAAATAAATTCCCGAAAACCGAAAGGTCAGATAATTTTGGAAAAAATAAAGTCAAAAGGGAGAAGAGTTGAAATAAACAGTTTAAGGGATAGAATTGTTCTGGAAAATTTGAGTCATAATAGTTTAATTAAAGGATTCTGTGATACTTTATATCATCCCCCAGCAGATTGTACTTCCTTTGGTGAATAACCCTCTATTTATATTATTAAACTATTATTATGGACGATACTCAACCTTATGTTTTTCTTATAATCGGAGCAGTCTGTTTGCTCATTGCAAGTCTTTTTGCAGGAAATGTTGAACGGGTTTTAGGAACTACAGAAGCTTCTTACTATGGAACTCTTGCGATTGCATTTGTCTTGATTTTAATTGCTGGAATTTTCTGGGTTTCTGCTGCAAGAAATTTAAAGAAATAGTTTTTAGTTTTAAAGATATTAGGAGGTTTATTTTATCCGTCAATTGACGAAGTCAAATTAATAACTATTTAAAATTTATCTCCAATTAAGGTATGGATAATGAAATTTTATGCCTATATACCTTAGATAAAGAGAAGAAGTTAACTAATAGTTATGAATTAAATCCCTTCGTAAATAAAATATTTTATGGTTCAGGAGCAGGAGAAATTAAAGAAATAGGAAGTTTCTCTGGAAATGAATCTAAAAGTAAGGTAACAGGTTTGCTAAACGAAATAGGCATTAATCCTGGAGATACATCTAAATATAGACTGGTGAAAGGTACACCATCCTACGATGCTGTTCCAGGATCTAATTTATATATTTTACCCTCTAAAAGCAATTGTTCAATCAAAGACTTAGATTAGCACTATATAGTTATGAAAGCAACTGCAATAGCAAGACCAAATTTGGCTTTAGTAAAGTATTGGGGTAAATTAAACCAAGAATTAAATCTTCCTTTAAATAATAATATTGGAATTACGCAGGAAGGACTAGAAACAAAAACAACAGTAGAATTTCTACCAGAACTAAAAGAAGATGAAATAGAGATTGATAGAAAGGTGTTAGATAAAGAAAAGGCTAAAAAAATGGTTAAACATTTAGATAGAATAAGGAAACTTGCTAACTTTTCTACTAGAGCAAAGGTTATTTCAGAAAATAGTTTTCCAGGAAGTGCTGGTCTTGCTTCTTCTGCCTCTGGATTTGCTGCCTTATCTTATGCTGGAGTAAAAGCTGCTGGTTTAGAATTAACAAAAAAAGAACTTTCAATATTAGCAAGAAAGGGTTCTGGTTCTGCTTGTCGGTCAATTTTTGGGGGTTTTGTTGAGTGGGTAAGTGGAAGAACAGATGGTGGTTCTTATTCTGAGCAAATTGCTCCCCCTGAGCAAATGGATATTAAACTATTAGTTTGTTTAGTTCCTGGTGAAAAAAAAGTTTCCTCTACAGAAGGTCATAAAATTGCAGATACTAGCCCTCTATTAAAATGCAGATTATCTTCTACAAAAGAAAACCTTACTAAGATTAGGACAGGTATCCTTGAAAAAGATTTTTCAACTTTAGGAAAATATTCTGAGAGAGATACAATAACGATGCATGCTGTAATGATGTCTAGTTCTCCCCCTCTATTTTATTGGAGCCCAAAAACTCTGGAAATAATAAAAAAAGTTATTGAACTTAGAGAATCAGGTACAGAGTGTTATTTCTCAATTGACGCGGGTCCAAAAGTTCATATATTATGTGAAGAAAAAAATTTGAATGAAATAAACAGGGAAATTAAAAAATCTGGTATTAATACTATAATTTCCTCCCCTGGAGAGGGAGTAGAATTAACAAACAAACATTTGTTTTAGTATAGTTTAATAGTTGATAAATACTTTATTTAGATATGTTATGGAGTTTGATGAAACAAAAAGGGTCAAGGTTGTTTATAGAGAGACAGATAAGTCTATTGATTATGAGTTTAGGCCTGTCAACAAGACCTTAAAAGAATCAGAGGGATTGTTGGGGGGCACTTCACTTTGCATTGTACATAAACCAGACCAAACTATTTTAAGAATTAAAAGAGCTGAAGATGAAAAACTTTATCCTGGATATAATTCTGTTCCTGCTGGACATATGAAAGTTTACAATGATGGGACCTGTGAAACACCTTATGAAACTTCTTTGAGAGAATTGGAAGAAGAGACAAAACTAAAGCCCTTAAATTCTATGCAAATTTTTGGTGAAGGATTACTAATTGACCCCTACACACAACTTGTAGGTTTTGCGTTTTTATGTCCTGTAGACCAAAATTCTATTCTAAAATATAACGAGGAGATAAACTCAAAAGAGAGCGGATTTGAAAGACCAGAGACTATAATGGAAAAATTAAAAAAAGAAAAGTTTACTCCTTTATCACGAGAGATTATGACAAAATTCTTGAATGAAATTGAAGTATATGGAAGTCTAAATAATTATCTATCAAATATTTAATATGGAGGTAAAAACTTCAGCCCCTGGGAAATTAATGTTTTTTGGGGAACATGCAGTGGTTTATGGAATCCCCTGTATTTCTTTTGCTGTAAATCAAAGACTGTACTGTAAAATTAAAGAAAGAAAAGATAAAAAAATTCTCCTAAACTTTCCGGATTTAGGAATAAAAAATTATGAATTTAATGGTAAAACAGAAAATAAAAAAATAGGTTTCGTTTCTTCTGCGATAAACAATATTTTAGAGGGGGTAAAAGAGAAAAGAGGTTTTGACTTGGAAACAAAATCTGAGATGAAAATAGGAATTGGAACTTCCTCTGCTTCTGTTGTTGCAACAATAATTGCTTTAGATAAATTTTTTTCTTTAGATCTAAAAAAGGAAGATATTTTTAACATTGGATATAAAAGCGTTTTGGATGTTCAGGGAACTGGCTCTGGATATGATGTTGCAACTTCAGTTTATGGTGGAATGATAAAGTATATCAAAGGAGAGAAACCAATAGAAATAAAATACCCGGAAAATTTGTGTTTAGTTGTTGGGCATACAGGAGTAAAAGCAGATACAAAAAAAATTGTTGAACAGGTTGGAGAAAAAAGAAAAGATTATCCTCATTTTTTTGATGATATTTTTGGATTAACAAAAAGATGTATTGAAGAAGTGGAAAAAGGTTTGAGAGAATCAGATTTAAGAAAACTTGCAGATATGATGAACTTCACTCATGGAATTTTAAATGGTATGGGTGTCTCACATCCTAAATTAGAAGAACTAATTTTTGCTTCTAAAAATGCTGGAGCTTTAGGCGCGAAATTATCTGGAGCTGGAGGAGGAGATTGTATGATCGCTTTAGTAACAGAAGAATCAAAAGATAAAGTAATTTCAGCGATTAGAGAACACAGGGGAATTCCTTTTGAAGTTAGAATTAAAAATGGTGCCAAGGTTGAAAATGAAATTACTGATTTTTGATGTTGGTGGTGTTTTTAGAGACTCAAGTCTTGTAGTTCAGGAAGGATTTAAAAGAGGTTTTAAAAAAGTAAATTTAAAGTATAATTTTGGTTCAGAAGAAGTATGGCATTTGAGAGGAATAGGAAAATATAATTCATCTAGAGAAGCAATAAAAGGTTTAATTGCTGTTCAGAGAGCACAGGAAGACTTGAATAGAATAATTGAGAGGGCAAATTGCGAAGAAGTTTTAGATAAGTTAGTAAATAAATTTATTACTGATGATGATTTAAAAAGCGTTGAGAAAATTAGAAAAAAATATAAAATTTTTTTTAACTCATCTAAAGCAAAAAAACATATAAAAATTTTTCCTTTTTGTAAGAAAGCAATCAATAAACTTTCTAACAAGAGTGAACTTGCCATATTTACAAATACAGGAAAAGAAACAATAAAAAGAGATTTAAATTTTGCAGATAAGTTTTCTCTAATTTTAGGTGAAGAGGAAGTAAAACACAAAAAACCAAGTGGAGAAGGAATTGTAAGAGTAATGTCCAAATTAGGTTACAAAGAAAATGAAACTGGATATATTGGTGATTCTGTTGTTGATATCCTTGCTGCAAAAAATGCAGGAGTTTGCTCTATTGGAGTGTGTTCAGGAATGGGATTAAAAAAGCATTTAGAGTTAGTAAAACCAGATTACTTATTTGAAAATATTTTGGATCTATCCTATAAATTATGATAACTACCTCTGCTTCTGGGAATATTTTTCTTTTTGGAGAACATTCTGTTGTTTATGGTAAAAATGCAATAACTGCTGCAATAGGTTTGAAAACTTATTGCGAAATTGAGAAAAGAGAAGATTCTCTTGTAAATATTTCTTCTGAAGGTTATGGAAATTTCAAATTAAGAATTGCAGAATTAAAAAATATTTGGGAATATAAAGAAAGGATGGATTTAATCAAAGATTTAGTTTCAACTTATTACCAGAAATTTAAAATTGAAGAAGGAATAGATATAAAAATTACTTCAGATATACCAAAGGATTCTGGAGGGATGAGCTCTTCAACTGCAGTTCTCTGCTCAGTCTTGGAGGCTCTAAACAAAGTTTTTCCAAAAATAGACAAAAAAGATTACTATAATTTCCTGATTCCTTTCCAGAGAAAGATTCATGGAGGAACTGCCTCAGGAGTTGAACTTTTCTCATCAACTTTTGGGGGTTATAATCTAGTAAAAACAGCTCCTATAAGTTATAAAAATTTAGGTAATTTAGAATTGCCAATTTTAATTATAAATACAGGAATTGAAGCAAAAACAAGTGAAACTGTTCCTTATGTTAGAAGAGGATGGGAGCAGGATAAAGAGAGTTATAAGGAGATTTTTGAGCAGATTGAACTCTTAGTTGAAGAAGGGGAAAAAGCAATAAAAAATAAGGATTTGGTTAAATTAGGTAATTTAATGACAGAAAACCATAATCTCCTCGCAAAGGAACTTGGGGTTTCTCACCCAAAACTAAATAAAATTGTAAAAATTGCTCTTGAAAATAGGGCTTATGGAGCAAAACTTTCAGGTGGGGGAAAAGGAGGGGTTGCTATAGTCCTATATCCAGAAGAAAAAGAAAATCAAATAACTAAAAAATTAGAAAAATTAAATTGTAAAGTTTATAAAACAGAAATTGGTGTTAGAAGTTGTCAAGATTTATAATTAGAATTCAAAAATATTTATGTCCTACTCTTTTAACTATGATTTGAATAAACTTCCTAGAGAATTTTTTAAAGATGTTGCTAAGATAGTAAACAAACGAAAATTACATAAAAAATTTGGAAAGACATCAAGAACTCTTGTTAAAAAATTCAGAATAGATAAAACTCTTGGAATTCATCTAGAGGATGCTATTTCTGTTGTTGAGGATTTAGCAGATATTTATATTAAAAATTTGGCTAATGAAAACAAATTTAAAAAGGCAAAAGGAAAGATTTTGTTAGTTCCTCATTGCTGCAGGAAGTATATGGATTCAAGATGTAAGGCAAAATTTGATAAAAAATTTTCTTCTTATTTCTGCAATCATTGTTCTGCAGATTGTCTGGCAAACAAAGCAACAAAACTTGGTGAAAGTAAAGGCTACAAGGTTTTTATTATACCAGGAGGGAGTTGTATCAAGAAAATTTTAGATAAAGTAAACTCTGAGGCTGTTTTAGGAATTGCATGCCCTGAGGAAATAAAATTAGGAATAAAATTTGTAGAAAGTAAAGGAAAACTTATAAGGGGAATTCCATTAACAAAAAATGGGTGTTCAGATACAAGATTTAATTTAGAGAATTTAAAAGAAGCTTTGATATAGATTTTCACCAATTATAAAAAATAATAATTATGGATAGGAAAGATTGTATAGTATAAAAAGGGGAATCATTTTGCGAAATTAGACTTCCTATAGAGAGTTGGTTATTTTATTTCACACACTATTATAATTAATAAAAATAGTTTTATTATGATATCGGCAAGAGAAGAGGATATTATTTTTCTGAAATTTTCGAAAAATGAGAATTTTAATGACCTGCAGAATGTACTTGAAACTTATAGAATAAAATCAGGCTTTTTGGAAGGTTTTGGAGAACTCAAGTGTGTAGAAACTGAAGAAGGAATAATTGATGTCAAAAAAGCTATTATTTTTGGTACAATTTCAGAATTAAAAGAAAAGCCACACATTGAACTCTATTGCTATTCAAACAAAACAAGCAAAATAAAGAATTTTATTACTGAAGATTTTACTCTTATTATAAAGCAATTTAGCAAGATAGATCTTCATTCAAGGTTAAATGAGAAAGGGAAATTAGAATTGAGTATTAGTGAAGAGTGACTCCCTCTCCCTGAATAATTCAGGAGCTTCCTTAACCAAAACACTGTTTTGAATACAG
>JAGXOI010000035.1 GCA_023659975.1 Candidatus Aenigmarchaeota archaeon LH_S4 | reverse complement strand
ATCTTTGGTTCTTCACTATATTTCTCTATTTATAAATTAGATTTATTCATCCTCCCCGTCTTCAGATTCCTCATCTTCGTCGTATCTCATTTTTTTTATATATAGATAAAATATTTAAAGATTTTGAGTATTCAATATATATATTCCACAACCGAAAACAATAAATAGTTTTATTTCATTAATCCGTAGAGCAATTAAAAAGCACCCAGAGAAAACTGCCTTGGCTTCTTTCCAAAAACATTTTCCAGTTGATTCTCCAAAAGTTTTAGTTGTTCTTTTGTATAGTCTGGAATATTATATTGCTCTGCAATTTTTTTGCTTGCTTCCAGATATTTTGAGATTGTACCTTCTGAAACAGTTAAAACGAGATTACCACTACATTTTAGACATTTGCCAGATAGGGGAGGTCTCCTGTAGATTGTATTGCAGTTAATACATCTAAATGTTTGTCTAAAGAATGTTCTGGAATTTCCTTTTAAGTCTTTCAAAAAATGAGTTGATAGAATTTTGTAAGCGACAAGTTTTTCATCAACACAGTTCAATTTTTCTGCTAGTTTTAATTGGATCATAACTTTTTCAACCATATCTGTAACATCCTTATATCTTGTCAAATGAACCCCTGTATTGAAATCTGTTGTTTCTGTTGTATATCCAAGACCAGAATATTTATTTTCTAAATTAAGTCTGTCAGCAACCCTCTCTATCTTAACATCTGATGGATAAACCTGTTTTTCTGTTTTTTCATAGAATTCTTTTGGGTATCTAAAAGCAATATCTAAATCATAAACTTCATCATCTACTTCTCCCAAATCTAATATTGTTGTTATTGTCAGAGGAGCATCAGATATACTCCCTTTCTTGGCTGGCAAATATTCTTTTGAAAAATTCAGAAGACAGTCAAGCATCAAAATTATACCATTTTCTTCTCCATCGCAATCCCTCCTAGTTGCAGCAAATAGATAAGGATGTGCATAATGACACCTGTTTGCTGTAAATCCAATTAATCTGCAGACAACAGGAGAAATTGTATGAGGGGCAATATTCAGAAACAAGTGTCCTATCAAATCCTCTTTCTTTTTTACATTGTAAAAAGGTCTGGTTTTATAAAAATTTTTAAGTTCTTCATCAACAAATTTTGTAATAGATAAAAAATAATCAGCTGCACTCTTTTCACCATAGTCGGAAATTACAAAGTCCTGCGGAGAAAGTTCTAATACTTGCTCTTCACTTACCAATTCCTTCCTATAAATATCTTTTTTATATCCCAATTCCCTTAATTTTTCAACAGATGTCTGAATTTCTTTTGGTTTAAAATGTGTTAAAGGAGCATTAACAATATCATATCTAATTGTTCCATCCCTAAAAACATATAAATTGTGTTTTGCTCTTAAAATACCTTTTTCCATTGGCTCTGGGACCTTGTGTTTTGAAGTAGTTCCTCTAACTCCTTTTATTATAGATAATCTATGCTCATTCAAGTTTTTGTAAGCCTCATTTAACAAACCTGTAACATTTATTTTTTTCTTAACAATTTTTGGGTTTTTCAGATGTTTTCCGCATCTAAGACAATAAGGAAATATTGAACTCCTATGCTCAGGACAGGTAAAATCACTTGTTTCTGTTATAATCTGGGAAACTTCAACCATATTTCTCATCTTACCACCCTCCTGACCCACAGGAAATAATATCTGTGGGGAACCCTTCATTTTTCTCTCTTGTGCTTTCTCCGGTCTTCCCATTCTTGCTCCTATATATCTTGTAACTTTCTCCCTAATCTCAAGTTTTGAGAATTTATTTACAAGAGCAAAACCACTTAAATCACTTTTCCTAAGTTCTACTAAATCAACTCCCTCAAAAGTTTTTAGAATAGGTAAAAAATCTTCAATAATAATATATAACTTGTCTGGTGAAACAAAGTGTGGAATAACTGCTTTTTCAAGTAGTTTCTTTTCCTCCCTATTTCTTAGGATTAGTTGATTATCTTTTTTCTCTCCAGAATTCAGATATTCTATTAAACTTGCCAATTCTTCTGAAGAGAAGTTATCATAGAAATAAAGATATTTTGGGTGTAAAGGTAAAATCTGGAAGAGTTTTATTGCTTCCTCGGAATTTATGTCTTTTGGGTTTTTTACTAATTCTTTTAC
This sequence comes from Candidatus Aenigmarchaeota archaeon LH_S4, assembly GCA_023659975.1. Classification (GTDB taxonomy): domain Archaea; phylum Aenigmatarchaeota; class Aenigmatarchaeia; order QMZS01; family QMZS01; genus QMZS01. The sequence goes on along the minus strand of JAGXOI010000035.1, from coordinate 5,059 downwards.
TCTTTCCTTACCAATTAATTTTGAAGTTTCTTCTATTTTTTCTTCCAAATCAAGTTTCCACTCTTCTTCCACATAAGGGCTCTTAATTAATTTTTCACTGTTTTCATAGAAGTCTCCAAAAGAAATTAAAACATCTCCAATAAAAAGAATTTTATCAATTTCCTGTTTAATTTCTCTTGCCTTTGTTATTGTATTTATCTTAATAACATCCCTACTTTTTAGTTTAACAATAGGTCCTTCTATGTAATCACAAACTGCAACAGTACAACTTTTTCCTGGAAGTTCAATTTTCATCTGTGAGCCTATTGCAGGAAAAGAGTCGAGTATTTCTAAAGTTGCAGGATGGAAACCAAAGCATCCTGAACCTGTATTTCTACTTCTTCCATACCTCAGTCTGAAACCTCCTCTCATTGTTGGCATGGAATATACTGGCCTGCCTGCGGGAACCTCTTCAAGGAATTTGTATTCTTTAGAGCCTTCTGTATTCTCTGTTTTACTCTCCTTCAGTTTTATAAAATCTTCCAGCCAGTTCCAAGTCTCTGTTAGACCAAACCGAGCTCCATAGCTTTTTAGTTTTTTAAGTAGTTTGTTTGCTTTTAGGGATAGACCATCTAAATAAATCAAACACATTCCACCCCTTATTCTTGCTGTTTCAGCTCTCTTTAAGTCTTTGTACTTTGATACCTCTCTTTTCTCCGTTGGTTCTCCACTGATACAAATTGGTACTCTTCTAACAAGAAAATTAATTTCTTCTTCATTTGGCTTGTACTGCTTTCTTGTTACATAAGTTAAATAATCCGTAACCTCAGTATAATACCTTTCTATTTCTGCCTTTGTTGGCTTATACCTTTCTAATCCAAGGGTTTTTCTCAAATAATCCGCAATAAATAAGGTAAATACCTGAGATGTTCCTCCTGCTGTCCTGATAGGTCCAGCGTAATAAACATAAAGAAAATTCTCTTTTGGGTCTATTTTTACTCCTGTTATTCCTTCTATTGGGGCTCCAACAACTCCCTGGGTATTATAAGCACATCCTAATCTCAAACCAGCTAAAATTGCCTCTTCTTTTGTGTCAAACTTGAAAAATTTCTTGGTAGTAACTTCCTTTGCTATTTCAAGAGCGACTTCATCAGAACCAACCCCAAATTCAGCTTCTAATTCTTTTATTCTTTTGACAATTTCTGTCCTATTTTTGCCGAATTCAGGAGTTACTGTGTCTAAAATATCAATACACCTATTATCTTTGTCAGCAGCCCTTTTACTCTCTACAAAAAGTTCATAATCTTTCCCACTCTCCTTAGCTTTCCCAGCAATATAGTATAACTTATCAATTTGTAATTTTAGATTTTTAAAATATTCTTCAGTCATAATATTCTTTTACTACTAAATTTATGAGTGAGGAAATTGAAGTTAGGGAAATTGCCAAACTGGCAAGGTTAAAATTAACTGAGGAAGAAATTAAAAAATTTAAAAAAGATTTACAGGAGGTTAAGAAACAATTTGATGAAATTGACAAAATTGAAGTTAAAGAAAGACCATGCTTTCAGCCTGTTGAATTGAAAAATGTAGTAAGAAAGGATAAAGTGAAGAGAGGATTTTCTGTTGAGGATACATTTTCAAATACAGAACACAGGGAGAAAAACTTTTTTAAGGGGCCAAAAGTTTAGAGTTAAAAAAATATAAGGAAACACTTGCTGGGAGAATTCTTACTTTTTATCTTCCAATTTTTACTTTTAGAGAATTTGTAAGATATTTTGGTTTGAAAGAGGATATATCTGAAAAAATTTATTTAGAGAATATGAATTAAAATTTTTAACAAAGAAGGAAAAGTATAAAAAATTATTTGAGGATTACTTGGTAAAAGGTGGTTTTCCAGAATTGCTAGGGACAAAAGATGAAGAATATATCAAAAAGTATGTAAAAGAATCTGTGGTTGAAAAAGCAATTACTGATATAGCAAGAATTACAGATTCTAACGAAAAATTAATCTATGAATTGTTTAGAATTTTGGTAAATAGTAATGCACAATTGTTTGAAATAATAAATATCTCAAGGACTTTAAAAATTAACAGAAATCTTGTATCCTTTTATATCATTTATTAGAAAAATCATTTTTGATAAGAATTGTTTACAATTTCACTGCGAGTGTTGCCAAGCAGGTGAGAGCAAACAAGAAACACTTTATTGCTCATCCTTCTATTGTTTTGGCTTTGTTGGATTATCCTTTTGAAGTTATAAACACAGAAGTTTCAGGACATCTGGTGGAGTCCCTTATGGTAAATAATCTTGAAAAAATTTCCTTTTGGAGAACTCCACAAAAAGATGAAGTAGATATAATCCTTAAGAAACAAAATAAATTAATTCCAATAGAAGTTAAGTATAAGTCGCAAATTACTAAAAATGATTTGAGAAGTCTTTTAAAGTTCTGTGATAAATTTAAGTTAAAAAAAGGGATTGTTGTTACAAAAGATTTGTTTAAGAAAGAGGAAGTTGATAAAAAAGAGATTTTATTTGTTCCGGTTTGGTTGTTTCTTCTTACTAAATAAAAGAATTAAATTATAAACTCTATAAATTCCTGTTGGTTTATATGATAGTGATTGTCTTTGGAAGTATTTTTGATTTTGCTTTTTTCTGGAGGTTTTATTCCTAGTAGTCCGCCTGGATTGCTTTGATTCCCCCTAAAGGGATAAAAAGTAGTTAATTTACTCCATTTAGTGGAATATATATACCTTAGATAATTAATATATGGAGGATGCAGAATTACTAAATGAAATGATTGCACAGAACCCTTGGTGGAGAGAGGGAAAAATAAAACTAAAAGAAAATCTTATACAGAGAAATATATATCTGGAAGTTCTAAAAGATTTAAAATTAAAACAAGTAACAGGTATTGTTGGTTTGAGACAGGTTGGCAAAACAACTGTTTTAAAACAATTGATAGACCATCTTCTAAAAAATAAAATCTATAGTAAGAATATATTATATTTTTCTTTCGACGCTCTGAGAGGGAGAGAGGGAATAATTAGGAAAATACTACACCTATACTTTAGTCAGATACTTAAAAAACCAATGTCAGAATTAAAAGAACAAATATATTTATTCTTTGATGAAATACAGAAAATAGAGGATTGGAGTGAAGATGTTAAATCAGTTTATGATAAAGAACATAAAATTAAATTTTTCGTTTCTGGCTCTTCCAGTACGAATATTTTAAAGGGGAGTGGGGAAAGCCTGATTGGAAGAATTAATATTCGCAAACTGTATCCCTTTTCTTTTAGAGAATATTTAAGATTTAATAAAATAGAAGTTGAGCCAATAACCCTTGATAAAATAAAGTATCCTATTGAGGCAGAAAAAATAAGTATTTTGTTTGATAATTACCTCAAAATTGGTGGACTTCCCGGACTCTATAGTTTAAATAAATCACAGTTGAAAACAGTACTAAAAACTATAATTGACCTAGCTTTTTACAGGGATATTGTGAACTTGTTTGAGGTAAAAAGGTCTGATATATTGGAAGGATTATTTTATTCTTTTATAAAGGAATCCGGAAATGTGATAAATTACAACAAATTATCTTCCTCTTTAAAAACAAAGTTTGAGACTGTTAAGACTTATATTGAATACTTAGATAGATCCTTTATAATATCTAAAAGTTTGTTTTTTTCAAAAAGTGCAATAAAAACATTTGAAAAAAATCCAAAAGTCTATGTTAGTGATAATTCTTTTTTTATTCTTGACGGAACAAAGATTGGTTTAATTGTTGAAAGTTGTGTTTTTAATCATCTGACTATATCTGGAAATGAAACATTTTACTGGCAGGATACAAAAAAGCGGGAAGTAGATATAATCCTTAAGAAACAAAATAAATTAATTCCAATAGAAGTTAAGTATAAGTCGCAAATTACTAAAAATGATTTGAGAAGTCTTTTAAAGTTCTGTGATAAATTTAAGTTAAAAAAAGGGATTGTTGTTACAAAAGATTTGTTTAAGAAAGAGGAAGTTGATAAAAAAGAGATTTTATTTGTTCCGGTTTGGTTGTTTCTTCTTACTAAATAAAAGAATTCGGAGACTTCTGTTAATCCATATGCTTCTACCTCTATCTTCCTGTGGTGGAACTATCTCTTTGTTTATTAACAACCTTATCAAATTACTAACTTCCACCTATTAATTTGGTTAATTCCCTATACCTGCAACAATAATTTAATAACATTCATCATCCACATGTGTACATTTACCTGAAACACAATTAAAATCACATGTGGTCACCCTATAGGGTCCACAAGAGTCTCCACTATCTTTATTATTTGTACATGCATGAAAACAAGGAGCAGAAGCACAATTTTTAATTTCACTTCTACAGTCAGAAACAATATTGGTACAATGTCCAGATTCACATTCACTGTCTTCACTGCAAGCTTCCCCTAATCCCCTAAGAGTTGTTCCTCCCCCTTAACCACCACCAGAACCAAAAGGAAATCTGTCTCTACACCTTTGCTCACATCCCTCTGCTTCCATACTTTCATTTGAGTAATACGACCTGCAGGCAGTAAGTAAACTATCAGGGTTTGAATCCTTATTTATATCCCCAACCATAATATTTTCTACTGACTGATTACTCTGTAGATAAGTTTTACAACCATTATTTAGAGCACTTTCATATCCTACTGAAACAAAAGGATTTGTTCCTGTGACGAACATGTACCCTAAGAAAACAAGAACCAATATTGCAAGAGTAATTATAATTACAGAATTTACAGGCAAACTGATTCCTTTCATTTATTAAGTAGTATTTAAATATTTAATTATGGGTTCAAAAGAAGAAACAAACTTGTTAAAGAAGAAGGCGAGAAATTTTTTTGAAAATGCTGAAAGTTTAGCAAATAAAAAAATTTTTGATTTAGCAGCTTTTAACTTTAAATAGCCAGGAAGTCTACTTCCAAAATCTTAGTTAATAATACAGGATTTTGGTGGTAGATGAATTACCTTACTAAAGGATTTTTGTTATATTATATATGTTATTGAGAAATTATAAATACAGAATTTATCCAACAGGAAA
>JAGXOI010000034.1 GCA_023659975.1 Candidatus Aenigmarchaeota archaeon LH_S4 | reverse complement strand
TACTAGTTGCTGGAAGCCACTTCCAAAAATCAATTTGGTGGTGGAGGATGTCACATACCCATAACCTCAATAACTGTACCGATAATAAGGACAATAACTCCTAGTATAAATAACAATAAAGAATCCTCTAATATAAACCTGAAATGTTCTCTCCTTTCTTTATGTCTTGCCAGAGCAACTGATAAAATACCTCCAGCAATTCCTGCCAAAATATACCCTGAAAATTCAAAAATTCCGTGGGGTAGATAAGAAAACAAAACAAGAGGCAGTGAAGGCAGACCTACTAGATTTCTTGCTCCCTGACCAACTACCACTCCCAAAATACTTGCGTTCCAGGAAATCAGAAAAACTGCCCCAGAAGAATAAAACAGGGAAAAGGCAAAACAAACCCCCATCACACCTAAATTATTAAAAAGAACTTTTGAGAAAATTCCCCCTGTTGTAACCTGTCCAGTAATCTGAGAAATTGTTGAAATCTGGTCTGAGAACAATAAAGAAGTTGTCCCTGTTGGCAAAACAAGATAGGAAACAGAAACTGTTAAAGCTACTCCTAAAATTAGGTAAAAATAATCTACAATCAAATCCTTGTGCCTGCTAAAAAATCCCAGAGAATAAAGATAATTCCAGAAATGGTCATATTCCTGCCTTCCCTCTTCATATTTCAGTTGTTTTATTGTGAGAGGTAGAACCGCAAAAGTAATTAAAAATACCAAAAAAAGCCCTCCCTGCTTAAGAAAACTTGATATTATAATTGCAAGAATTGTCCCTATAATGCTAAGAATAAAAATTTTGGATGGGTGTTCCCTGACATCTCTTGTACTAAATAAAGACTCGAAGACCATAATTAAAGATAATTAGATTTATAGATGTTTAAAATGTAGGAATCTGTTCTTTTAAAAATTTTTCTTAATTATGGCTATTGGTTAATCAAAATAGATATGGCAACAAAGAAAGTAGGAGCAGCAGGGAAATTTGGCCCAAGATATGGAAAAAAGTTGAGAGATAATTATAACAAAATACACAAAAGTTCAAAGAAAAAATATAACTGTCCTGTCTGTGCAAGAGAAAAATCTGTAACCAGAGTTTCTTTCGGAGTATGGCGGTGCAAAACCTGCAAAACAAAATTCGCCTCAGGTGCTTTTGAATTTAGAGAGGAAAATTTTAAGAAATAATTAAATTTTAACTATTTCGGTTTTTATTATTTTAATATTAGTTTATGGTAGACTTAGATATTGTGATAATGTATACTCAATGATAGAAATCTATAAATAGTTTTTAAATTAATACTTATGGTAGATTTAGATGTTGTAATAATGAAAGATGAAAAGGTTGGGGGATATATTTCTTTAGTTCCTTCTTTTCCTGATTGCCATACACAAGGTGATACTCTGGAAGAAGTAACAAAAAATACAAGAGAAGCAATTTCGTTACATGCAGAAACATTAATATCTTAAAATAGCACCAATCCCACCAATATTTTTGAATTCAACTCCTTCCTGGGATGAGGTAGAAATCATCTCTACTTTTGTGTTTGTCTGCTCGCAGAGTTCTTCTATTCTATCCAAATTTTCAAAATCAACAGAAACAAGAACAACCTCAACTTTCCCTTCCTTCAAAGCTTCTATTGTATCATCCTCTCCATAGACAACTTCCCCTTTTCCTTTGCTTAGTCTGACAAAAAAATCTTTTAGTAAATCCTGCTCCTTTACAAATTCAGTCTCTTTTATCAACTCCCTTCCTCTCTCCAAAGTTTCCCTTACCCCTGGCTCACCTATATCTGAACAATCAATAAGTCCAATAACTTTTTTCTTTAAATTGGTTGGTAAATGACCTTCATTATAAAATTTCTCTTTTATTGGTCCTGGACCTGAAATAATAATCCCTTTCAAATCAAATTTTTCCAAAAGAGTTCTTGCTGTTCTGGAAATTTTCTGCAAAAAGGAAATCAGTAAATTTTCTCTGACTCTGTAAAATCTAACACTTGATTGGCCCCCAGCCCTCGTTTTTCCCGGAACAATAGAATCAAGATGTTTTAATAGGTTTACTTTCTTTCCAGAAACAATGGCAATATCAGCAGAACTCTTGTCAAGACATATTATTCCATAATTGTTTTTCTCCTTGATTAATTCTTTAAGGGGTTTCAGGTTAAATGTCTGGCCACACCAATATAATTTTATAGATAATTTCTCCAGAGGGATAACTGTCCAAAGTTTTATATCTGCTTTCCCTTCCTCTTTTGATACATTACCACAAAAAATCACCATACCATTTTCAGGTAATTTTTTATATAATTTTAACTCCTGACTTATTTTTTCTAAAGTGGAGAGAACATTTTTCCTTACTGTCTTGTTTTTTACATTTCTTGTAAGAGCCTGCTCCTGACTTATCAGTTCTGAAGCCTTGTTTATATCACTTCCAGCAGGAAGATAATAAGAAACCAATTCAGTATGCCTTCCTCTTATCTTTTCAAGTTCCCTCAATAGTTTTCCAAGTTTTATTTTATCCGAGTCCATTTTTTAATTTGTTTTTTATAGATATCTCCTCCGCTTGTTTCTTTTTAAAAAAAGTTATGGGTATGTAGCTCAGTTGGATAGAGCACCGCCCTTCTAACGAGCCTTTTAGAAAAAGGCTCGAGCCAAAAAAAGAAAGGCGGGGGTCGCGGGTCCGAATGGAACCACTTTCTTTTTAGAAAAAAGAAAGATCTCCACCCCAAAAAAAAAACAAATTTTTGGATGAAACTTTTGTTTCTAAAAAGGTTTCGGGAATCCTGCCATACCCAAATTTATTTGGATTTTTCTTCAACTTCACCAATGCCTTCAAGAAATTTTCTTGGGTTCGCATTGTACTGTGCAAGATATTTTCCAACATCTCTATACTTCAGAATTCTATTCTTTGTTAACCACTCAAGAACCTTTGCCCTATTTTTTATATCTGCTTCCATATCTTCCTTTTTAATTCCCCCTCTGTCAACAATATGTTTTAGGACAACTGATTTGTTTTTTATTACAAAGTTGTCTTTTTTTGGGTCCCATCTTGAGAAGGTATTAATTATTGGTCTTTTTGATTTGTAATCCATTGCAGCAATTTCATCTATTGCAGTAACCCTTCTAAGACTCTTATCTCCAATCTTGACCTTTGAAACAAAAACAACTAGATCTAATATTTCAAGTAGAGTAGCAGGTAAATTGATTGGTTGTGTTATAAGTCTATCTATCAAAGTATCTATACTCTCTGCATGGATTGTTGCAAGACCTGGATGGCCTGTTGCCATGCTCTGAAATAGAACAAAAGCTTCTTTACCCCTAACTTCACCAACAATTATTCTATCTGGCCTCTGCCTCAAACTTTCTCTCAAAAGATCAAAAAGAGTTACAGAACCTCTGCCACCTATAGTTAATGCTGACCTTGCAACTTCAGGAACCCAATTAGGGTGGGGTAATCTGAGTTCTCCTGTATCCTCTATACTTACGATTTTATCCTGTGGTTTTGCCAGTATCGAGATTGAATTTAAAAGACTAGTTTTACCTGAACCTGTTCCACCAGAGACCAAAATTGACCTACCATTCTCAAGAGCAAACCAGATGTAAGCCATCAATTTGACATCACAAGTGTTATAAAGAATCTGCATTGGTGGAGTAAAAGGATCCTTGCTAAATTTTCTGATTGTAAAATTGCTCCCTCTCCTTGCAATGTCAGTTGCCAAAGTTGCCTGGACTCTACTGTTATCTGGTAAGATTCCATCAAGTAAAGGATGTGCCATTGAAATATCCTTCCCACTCCTCTGCGCCAGTTTCATCACAAAAGAATCTAGTTTTTCTGGAGTTTCAAAAACTACATTTGTTTTAAGTGAGCCAAATCTTGGATCCCTGTGGACAACATAAATAGGAATATTTACCCCATCACAGGAAATATCTTCTATATGGTCATCTTGTAATAAAGGCTCTAGTTCATCAAAACCAACAAAATCTCTGTAGATATAGTATCTAAAGGTCTTAATAATAACCTCGGGCAGACCTAATTTGAAATATTCCATAGCATCATCAATTTTTTTGAAAAGATATTTTTTTGCCTCAAACTTTTTAACAGACTCAAAGTCTATGTCTATTTTTTCTCTGACATAATCCTTAATCATATCTAATATCTTCTTGTCTTCTTCTGTTATCTCAGGTTCAACAACTTTATAATTTAACTCATTAGAATCTTTGTTCCAAAAAATATGTGCATAATCATAAATTTCTTCCCCTTTCCTTGGGTTTTTTGGTATTAAAGGATATTTAATATCTATTCTGTATAGAGCTTCCTTCCTGAATTTTTTCTCTATTGGTTTTATTTCTGAAGTTATATGGGGGAAAGGTAAACCCTCTATTCTACGCTTCTTCTTTTTTGGTGGTATTAACCTTAAGGAATGAGGAAAATTTCCAGACTGAAATTTGCCTTCTTCTGCACCAGGTCTTTTTTTATTCTCTTCCTTACTCTGTTCTTTTGGTTCCTCTTTTTTAGGTGGAATATAATTTATAACAATTGGTCTCCTCTTAAAAATATAACCACTATCTCCTCTTATTTTTATTGGTTTTGTCTTTCTATGACTATTTATCTTTATTGGTTTTGTTTTTTTAGTCTTCCCCTTAATTTTTATTTTTACCATCTTCTTGACAGAGTTATCCCTTCATTTGTAGAATTTAAAACAAAATACCTTGCAGAACTTGTTATATATCCGCTTAAAGTTTTATTTAGTTTTGGTGCTTTAATAAATATCTCTTCTCCAGTTCTAAAATTAGAAATCGTGATATTATCTGATAAATGAATTGTATATTTTTCCTCAGATAATTTTTGCGGAATATCTACAACAAGGTTGCAGTCTGCATCGGTGAGCTTGTTACACAAATAACTCTTTGTTGTTGCCATTGAAACTAAATTGGCAATCATATAATATTGATCTCTTTCTGTTTGTTTCTGTAGTGAATCTACTGCAAAAGAAATTGTTCCTGCAACAGATAAAGCCAACAAAGCTCCAATACCAAATAATAAAAGTTCATTGATAACTCTAAATTGTCCTCTCATAAAAATATAATGTTTTTATCTAAATAATTGGTTTTATAAAATATAGTTGAAGTTATAAAGCCATCATTTTGGGGGGAATAAGAATAGAAGTTAATTGAGATTAAGCAAGTCCTGGTTTAATTCTTTAGTAAACAACTTTATAAATTCTTCTTCCTTCCCTCTTTCAATTTTTCCTCCCGCAGCTTGTTTGTGACCTCCTCCTGTCCCCCCAACTTTTTCACAAATTTTATTTACAATCTCATTCAAATCAATCTCTGGAAGTTTTGACCTTGTGGAAATTTTTATTCCTCCTTCTGCAGATGCTAGACCTACAACAATCTTTTTGTTGGTGCCTGTATTTATCAAGATTGAAGTTATTGTCCCAATCATATTCTCATCTATTTTTTCTTTAGCGTTTATAAATAAAATATTTTCTGTCTGTGGGAAATTGGTTATATTTTCTGAAGTCCAAGACAAATAGGTTGCAAGTTTTCTTCTATATTCTGCCATCACCTTATATAATTTTTCTAAGTTTCCGTTCATCACTTCAAGAGCCTCATCAAATTTTTCAAGTCTTCCAAAAGCGTTTAAAATTGTTGAGAATTCAAGGGCATCCATCAACTCTCTGGGTTGATCTTTTAGAATATAAATATCTGAAAAAATATTCTCAGGCTGGTCCAAGTTATTTCTAATTCTCTCTTTTATAATTCCAAGAGATAATCTCTCTTTTTCATCTTTTGATAGCTCATAATAACTCTTTATTTTTCCGTTATGATTAAAATTAATTTCCAGGTCTGAAAGGAACTGAACAATCTCAGAGCAGTCCTTCAAAGGAAGTAATTTTGAATTATTTAGAGAATTATGTATAGGTCTATTAAGATGGCCAAATAGTTCTAGACCTTTTTCTATTTTAAGTCTTCCTATCTTCTCTGCCTCTTCCAATAATTTTTTGTTTTCTCCAATTTCCAACTGATGGTCTCCGATTGCTCCAACAATTGCATAATCCATTAACTCTTGGTTTTTGTCCAATTTAGAAGCAAAAAGATAACAAAGTCCAGCACCACAGAGTTCTTTGTCTTCCAAGTAAGGGTTTATCTGAATTATATTTTCTGGAATTTTCCCTCCCTCAGGAATATGGTGGTCAAGTATTAAAATATTTTTGTTTTTCGGAAGCAAACTTAAAGATCCTGAACCCAAATCTGAGAATATAATCAAATCAAAATTATCTTTTTCATAATCATCTTCTACTACTAAATCCTCTGAAATTTCCTTTACAATCTTTACTTTTACTTCTTTTCCCTCTTTTTTCAGGGCAGTTGATAAAATTTTGGCTGAGCATAGACCATCACAATCATAATGTGAAACAATAAGTATTTTATCTGATTCTCTAACTTTTTCTATTGCTTTACTAAAGTCCATTTAATAATTAATTAATTTTTATTATGGAAGTTTTTATTGTTACGATAATTGCGGTTTTTGTTACTTTAGTTTCAACTTTAATCCAGAAAAAACTCACAGATGTTGATTTAGTAAAATCCTTGAAAGCAGAAACAAAGAGAATCAGCAAGGATATGAAAGAAGTTAGAGAGGATCCTAAAAAAACCAATGAACTGATGTCAAAAAGTTTTGAAATCCAGAAAAAAATGATGGGGCAGACAATGAAACCAATGATGATTTCAAGTGTAGTTGTTTTAGTTGCCTTTTTCTTGTTATCAACTTTTTTTGAGGCAGAGATTACCCTTGTACCGTTGCCTTTCTCTTTGCCGTTTATTGGAAATGGAATAGGGTGGTTTGGAATATTTATAATTGCCTCAATGATTTCCAGTTTGATTTTTAGGAAAGTTCTTGATGTAGGGTTTTAAGTTTATTTAACAGTTGTAAAAGCTTCTTTGACTTAGGCTATATAGTAAATCTTAGTTGATTTTCCCAAATTTTGTTAACGAAGGATATGTGTATACAAATGAAAATTTCTTCCAAAAAATATTTGCTACTGATTCAAATTAATAATAGTATTTTCCACCAAAAAATGAAGTTCACTCGCTGTATTTGTAGGGACACCCTTGTTTCACGTGGAACTTTTAAGTTCACTTTTCTTGAGACAGAATTTTTTGGGTTTAACAGGGTCTAAGTGCCAAAATATGAAAGTTCACGTGACTTCGGCAGATTGCTTTGTTAATTTCGACAATTTCCTGTGAAGTTCATAATTAACCAGAAGGCAAGGAAACTACCGATTTAAATCGTATAGAGGAATTGCCTTATAAATAATTTTCTTTCTAAATATATATATGGGACTTGTAAGAAAGACTTTGGTTTTAAATAGAAAAG
>JAGXOI010000033.1 GCA_023659975.1 Candidatus Aenigmarchaeota archaeon LH_S4 | reverse complement strand
CTATAACTTTCTTTTAGAATATTGGTAAGTTGATACAAATCTTTTCTGCTTGTTACAGACTTTCCACTACATGTATAAGTTTCTTTGGATATTTCCAATAGATCATTATGTAAGTTTTTACAAACCTCAAATTGTTTTTCTAATCTTTTTTGTTGTTTTTCTGTTGGATAAATTCTGTATTTATAATTTCTCAATAACATATATAATATAGCAAAAAATCTTTAGTAAGGTAATTGAGCTACCACCAAAATCTGTATTATTAACTAAGATTTTGGAAGTAGACTTCTTGGCTATTTTAAGTTAAACTTTCTATAGCCATAAAACTATTTCTTTCCTTGTTTCTTTTTTGGTTTTTTAAGAAGTTTAATTAATCCAAGCTCATCTTGTTTCATCGTCATATTTATTCTTGTTCTATCTTCAGAAATAGAAGAATTTACAACAATTGCTCTGACTGGCTCATCTTTTTTTAAAATAATTTTTGAGTCTTTGCTTGTAATTACATCCTGTTCAGGATTATAAGTTAGGCTCTCTTTTGTAATCTGGGAAATATGAACTAATGCATCAACAGGGCCTATTCGGACAAAAGGGCCAAATTCCGCCACTTCTGTTATATAACCATCAACAACTTCATTCTGAATAGGCTGGAAAAATAAACTTGTATACTCAACATCAAAATAGATATAAGGTTTCTCAGGTAGAATTTCCCCTGTTTCACCAATTTTTTTTATTTCCACAACCCCAAGAAATACACCATTTTCTTCCTTTAAATGTAAGTCCTCTAATTTTTCTTCTATACTATCTTGAACATTCTCCTTTAATTTCTGTGCTTCAATCCCAACTTTCTCCTTAACATCTAGCAAGTAAAACATATTAATTAAATTTGGACTTAAATCTTTCTACACAATCTTTAATCTCTTCGAGAGCCTTATTTTTATCTTCCCACCCAACAATTTCTACTCTTTTATTTTGTAGTTCTTTATACCTCTGGAAAAAGTGAACAACTTCCTTTAAGAAATGTGGATTTAAATCTTCTTTTTTGTTTATGTGGTTGTATCTGGGGTCTTTAACAGGAACACTAATTATTTTATTATCTTCTTCTCCAGAATCAATCATTTTCAATAAGGCAACAGGCCTAACTAGTACAACACAACCCTGATTTATCGGTTCATCAGATAAAACAAAAATATCCAAAGGATCTTCATCCTCTCCCCATGTTCCTGGAATAAAAGCATAATTTGTTGGAAAAAACATTGGGGAATATAAAACCCTATCTAATTTAAAGAATCCTTTTTCATGGTTATATTCGTATTTATTCTGACATCTTTTTGGAATCTCAATTACAGCAAAAACTTCTTCAGGAGTTTTATCTTCTCCAGTAGGCAAGTCTTTCCACAAGTTCATAAACATAAGAAGAAAATTATTTAAATAGCTTTGTTATCAATTCTCTTTAAATTTTTCTTTTTGCATAATTCTTTTTATTTTTAATTATGAACCAGATTGAATTGAAAATTCTGAAAAAAATAAAACCCACCAAAATGGAGAAAGAAGCTGTGGAAGAATTTGTTGATAAACTTTTAAAAATAACAGGAGAAGTTTCAAAGCCTTTTTACTCTTATCCACAAGTCGTTGGTTCTATTGCCAAAAATACCTGGCTGGCCAGAAATCATGATATAGACTTATTTCTTGTTTTTAGAAAAAAGATTCCTAGAAAAAAACTTGAAGAAGAAGGTTTGTTGATTGGAACAACAATCTCCGAGAAGTTTAATGGAATTTATAATATTAAATATGCTGAACATCCTTATGTCAGGTGCAAAATCAAAGGTTTCGAAGTAGATGTTGTTCCTTGCTATAAAATAAAAAAGGGAGATAAAATAATTTCCGCAGTTGATAGGAGTCCACATCACACAGATTATATACAAAAACATTTAGGAGGATATAGGGTTGACCATGCAAGATTGCTGAAATATTTCTGTAAACAGATTAATGTTTATGGAGCAGATGCAAAGCACAATGGATTAAGTGGGTATCTATGTGAACTCTTAATTATAAACTACGGAACTTTTGAGAGAACTATAAAAGGAATATCAAAACTTAATTTTGGAGAGGTTATAGATATTGAAAATATTTTAAATGAATCAGAAGCAAGTAGAAAATTTAATGATGCTCTAATCGTTATTGATCCAGTTGATAAAGATAGAAATGTTGCAGCCCCTCTATACCCACAAAACTTTCTTAGACTAAAACTTGAAGCAGAAAAATATTTAAAAACAAAAAAATTTCCCTCTCCAAAAAAGAGTACAAAAAATATCCTTATAGAAAAATTAAAAGATAAAAGGGACACAGATTTTATTGGAATTAAATTTATTCCTCCAGATATTATAGCAGAGAACTTGTATCCTCAAATAAGAAAACTAGCCAGAAGAATAGCGGGTTACCTGAAAGAAAAAGATTTCTCGGTGATTAGACACTTTTCTTGGGCAAATGAAAAGACAAACGCATTTATTATTTTTGAGTTGGAAAATAGGAGATTGTCAAGATTTAAGAAACAGGAAGGCCCATCAATTTTTTCAAAAGAAGTAAATAATTTCTTATCAAAGTACCTCAAGGGAAATTACAAACCTTACATTTTAGAAAACAAATTTTTTGTTGACACAAAAAGAAAATTCTTAAACCCAGAAACAGCAATAAGAAAATTCTTAAAAGAAAACAGAAAAGAAATCCCTGAAAAAATAGCAGAGAGAAAAATCAGAATTTTTGAGGAAGAAGAAATTATTGAAGAAGTAAATAGAAACAAAGAATTGAACTCTTATCTTGTTAAAAAATATTTCGAGATTTGAAATAAGTTTATTTTAATCTTCTCTTAACTTCTTCTATTTATCTTTTAGCCCTTTTTGTAAGGTTAGTTACTAAAAGGTGATCTCCTCTCTCAACTTCAAAAACCTCTTTAGGTATAAATTAGTTTTTTTTATTTTAAATAATGTTCAAAATAATTCAGGATAGGGAGAAATGTATTGGGTGTGGTGCCTGCGTTTCAGTCTGCGATAACTGGAAAATGGATGATGATGGGAAAGCAAAGCTAAAGAAAACAGAAGTAGAAGAAGTTGGATGCAATAAAGAGGCAGCAGAGATCTGCCCTGTTCAGTGCATTAAGATAGAGGAAGTTTGATGCAATCCTTGTCAGCCTTTAGAAAAGGCCGACACCCCAAACAGGGAAGTTGGTTAATAAAAGGTCTGCACCCTAAAAGAAAAAATTAGTCAGGGGAGAGAGTGTTTTAGAGGAAATTCCCTATATTAAGTCAATTTAAACTCACCAACCCCACCACACTTTTTTATCTTTGAAATTGCCTTTTCTGCTTCTTTAACCAGATTTTTTTCTCCTTTTTTTGGATTTTTTGTTTTTAACTTTACCAGAAATTTTGTACTTCCAATATAAGTTATTTCAACTATTTTTAATTCATTCAAACTCTCTTTTATTAAATCTACTCCATTCCCAAGGTTTGAATGCAGCTCTAATTCGCCCTTAAACTCATAAGTTTTCTCTCCTGTTTTAAATCTTGTGCCAACCTCAGAAAATTCTTCTTTAAGCCCTATATCTTCCCTCTTTCTCAATCTCTCAAGAGCTTCATATAAACTACCAAAACGCTCTTTTAAACTTGAAATTTCTTCCTCAACTAATTTATCTTTAATTTTATACTCTGAGCATACTCTTTTAAACATTTTAACAGCTTTTTTCTCAACGGAATACTCCTTTAGTTTTTTCTCTTTGCTATTCTTTGAAACTCCTTTCAATGAGATTTCTATTATATGATCAATCTTAATAACTTTCCCAACGATTAATTGACCCTTTTTAATATTTTTCTTCAGGTCCCTAATCCAAAGTCCTGGAATATTTGAAACATTCAGAAATCCTTTTAAATTATATTCTGCCAAATTCAACTCAACAGAATTCGAATGAATTTCCTTAACTTCTGCAACAACAAGTTCTCCAATCCGGACTTTATTTACCATAACTTAAATTAAAAAATTACACTTTTTATTTCAATAGATTAATTTCCTTACTAATATCAATATCTTCAATTTTATTAAGAATCAATTCTATACCTCCAAAATATTCATTCCTTTTTACTCTTCCTGTAAAAACACTATCTTTTCCAACTAAATTTTCATTTTTGATTTTTTCTGCAAGTTCCTTGAACCCTACAAATCTTAATGCTGCAGAACCATCATCTAAAAACCCTTTTACTATCAAATTCTTTTTTGGCTCAACTTTTCCGTGGTCTTTGCAAACAGAACTTCCGTTAATTTCTTCCAATCTTGAGTTGCACTCTGGGCAGGTATAATATTCATTCTCTCTCATTGAAACAATTGCGGCTCTTGTTTCAATAAAATCCCCTTCTTTTATTTCTTTTAGTTTTTTTCTCTCCTCAAATACTCCTGAAACTCCTTGGGCTTGAGAAGGACCTTTAAAAAAATCCTGGGTAGAAGGCTTTTCTATTACAGTTATATCTTCTTCCACAACTTCTAAATTACTTCTGTTACCCATATGGATTTCAGGAATCCCAAAATTATTTGTCTTTGTATATCCTTGTTTTACTTTAACAACACTTCCCTCTTTTATATTTTTAATTAATTCAATCTTATCGTTCCAGAAAACAACCCTTATCTGACCAGTTTCATCACCTATTGTAATACTCTGAACTCTTCCCTTTCTGTCTCCCTTCTCAAATTCTCTGACATCAGAGATACCAACAATTTTCCCTACAACCTCCACACTTCTCATTTTAGGAATAACATTCTTTATTTTCAGACTTCTATCCCTCTTTTCCAGTAAATCCAAGCCCTCTTCTTTTGCAACAATATAAGCAGCACCTTCTTCAGAAACAAGACTGGAAAGTTCAAGAACTTTATCTTCTATTTTTTTATCAACCTCTTCCTCTGTCAGTTTTGCTTCTTTTGAAATTTTCTCTTTTAATTTGCTAAGTTCCATAATCTAATTTTTAGATTTATTTATACTTACCTTCTATCCCTTTTCGGAATCTATTAAGAAATGGCAGAGTAATCTTTTTTGAGCAGCACAAGGTACACCTGTTGCAAAATCAATTCCATGTTTTTTTAGGGATAGATAGAACTATTCAAATTTCATCATCATCTCCCCCATTTATAATTTTTAGTTCTCCAAGTAGACAATAATAGGCTTCCCATTCTTTTGGACCATAGTCAATCTCTAATCTATGAATTCTGAAATTACTAAATTCTTTTCTAAGTAGTTCCTTGTTGAAAAGATAATGCGTTACGCCTTTTTCTTTTCCTTCTAATGGAATATAGGTTCTAGGAGCAATTTCTTTAAATGGTAATCTCTTTTCTTTAGATATTCTCTTACGAACGGTCACATAAACAAGCCCCTTGGGTTTTAAAACCCTCTCTATTTCCTGTATCGCTTTTCTAATATCCTCTATAGTTCCATGATTAAGTGATCGAATAGATATAACTCCACAAAAAAAGTTATCTCTGTAAGGTAGTCTTTCATATATTGACCCAACGATGAGATTTCTATGAAGATTATTCTCATGTAGTAGAGACTTTGCAGTTTTAATCCCTTCTTCAGATATATCAATACCATAGACTTCAAATCCTTTTTTGGCTAGATACAAAGTATGCCTACCAGAGCCACAAGCTAAATCAAGAACTTTTTTTATCTCGCATTTACTAAATATCTCAACAACTTTAGGGATATTCCTATCTAGGTTAAGCATATTTTCATTTTCGTATATTTCATCCCATCGTTTTTTACTTATTAAATCTCTTATGTTATGGCGTCCTGACATCATTTAAACCCTCCTCATCAAAGTTTAAATACCATAAACTTCTATAATTTTCCCATGGTCTAGGTCTCATATTTGTATTTTTAAATATTTTTTCTAATATTTTTCTTGCTTTCATATAATAATTCATTTTCCATGCATCAGAATATCTTAATTTCTCTTGACCGTGATGAATCTGGAATATGTTTATTACTGGAAACCTGTTTATATAGGAGAAAAGTTCTTCGAATATTTTTTTCATAGCTTCAAGTGATTCGATACCTAATATATAGGAAAAATTTGTTCTGAATCCATTTTCTACTGCTCTTTCTAAAATTTTATTTGCATCTCCGATAGACACCCTTTTTTTTATATCTCTTAATATCACTTTTCTATTCTCAAAACATTCAAGAGACAAACACAAAGCAAATGGTTTTATTTCTTTAAGATCGTCTAAAGCCTCTTTAGTAGTTATCTCTGAACCATAATAAAACAATTCGCCATTAAAATCATAGTCATCAAGCATAGTCTTTAACATCTTTAAATATTCTACAAGTTTTTGTTCACTTTCGAAGCATCCAGTAACTATTGCCACTTGATTTAAATTCGCTAAATCTGATATTTTATATCTTTTTAACCAATCTTCCACAAAGCGCTTTAATCCCGACTCACTTCGTAAATCCTCATCTGTGTCTTTAGTATCTTGTAGCAAAGTATGACAAAACTTACAACCATGACATTGACTCTTTGAAATAGGATTTAGATTCAAAACTGTTCCGCCTCTTCTTGGATAAGACGAATCACAAGTATCATTTGCAAGATATTTTACTTCTCCTATTATTTCTTCTTTTGTTATTAAATATCCGTCTTCGATTCGATAAGGTGAGTTTGGGTTAGTAGGTGGTGCGAAAAAATATTTAGTTACGCCTCTTTGGAATGAGGTTTTAAAGTAAGGTTTATTTTGTGGTAGAAATTCAAATCTTACACGCGCGTAAGTGAAGTCTACCGCAACACCACAAAGACTAAAATCAAGAAATAAAATATCTTCTGGAGGTACATTGTAAATTTTTGAGTGGGTAATTGCTTCTGCTGGTGTTGTTAACATAC
Organism: Candidatus Aenigmarchaeota archaeon LH_S4; assembly: GCA_023659975.1. Taxonomy (GTDB): domain Archaea; phylum Aenigmatarchaeota; class Aenigmatarchaeia; order QMZS01; family QMZS01; genus QMZS01. The sequence goes on along the minus strand of JAGXOI010000033.1, from coordinate 699 downwards.
TATCACCTCCCGACCTCTAATAAACTTCCTTATGCCAGTTTTATTGATGAGATATACGCATACAACTTTTTCTATACCAGAGAAATCAAAAGCGCTATTATACCCAGAACCCATATTTCTTTCTCTTGGAATACATAATGGCGGAGGATAAAGCCTAAAACTAACTCCTTTAAGTATTGGTGGGTCGCAGTCTATTCGGATCATTATTGCTCCATCTTGAATGGACGGATTAATTTTAGTTGCAGAAAGAAATATCCCCATAAAACCATTCGTTAAGGGAATATCACTTTGTGGTTCAGGATCACGAGGCATATGGACACAATATTTAGGTAAGGCTACATATTCAAATAAGGCTATGATCATTGTATCTCGTAATTTTCCATTTTTAAAGTTTTTTGTTATTTCTTCTTCTATCTCAAATAGCATTCTTCCTTGCATTTATACCACCGCCATTTCAGATAACGTTTCCAGCATAAAAGAAGTTTTTGCGAAGCAAAAATTTGGGCGAACGAAGTGAGCCAGATATGCCGTGTTATACGCACCCGTAAGGGTCGGAGCGACCGAAGGGAACGGAGAGTCGTGAGCAAAAGGCCGATTTTTCACTAAAGCTCCTTAATATTAATTCTTACTATCCTATGCCTAAAATTGACACTCTCCACAACTAAAGTCAGGAGATTCTGATGTCATATTGCACCAGTT
>JAGXOI010000032.1 GCA_023659975.1 Candidatus Aenigmarchaeota archaeon LH_S4 | reverse complement strand
ATGTGTGCGAAATTAGGCTTCTTGGAGAAAATTGATTAGTTTATTATTTTATTTCACACACCTTTATATATAAAATAAAAGAAGATTTGTTTAGAAGGTGTGTAACTGATAACCTTACAGAAGTGAGTATTCATACTATAGGAAATGAAAATATAAAAAAGATAGAATCTACATTAACTGAACTATCAAAAGATAAATTTTTCCCTAAGTTTAATTATGACAAAAAATGTGAATCGGAAGACTGTGCTATAGTAATGTTTAAAATTAAGATTATAGAATAACACCTTTTTGCTTATTTCTAACTAAAAATCCCTTATATATAAATAAAACTAATATAATTATAGGTAAGTATTATTACAAAAATAATTAATACAACCTCAGCGTATTATCTGTGATTATAAAAAGTTATCCAGAGGTGAAAATTTGTTTTTTGGCCTGGATGAAACTATTTGCAGTTCCGCTATTAAAGTTTAAATATAAAATATATTATGGAAGGAACAGTAAAATTCTTCAATTCTATGAAGAACTTTGGTTTTATAAATGGAGATGACAGCAAAGACTATTTTGTTCATTCAAGTGGATTGAAAGAAGGAGTAAGTATAAAAGAAGGAGATAAAGTCTCTTTCAAAGCAGTCAAAGGAGAAAAAGGGATTAGAGCTGAAGAAGTGAAAAAAATATAATTTATTTTGATTTTTTGTTTAATATTTAAACCTGTATAAATTAATTAATTTTCTTGTTTTGATTATGGCAAAGTTAAGACCTGCAAGATGTATTAGGGAAAAGAAAAGACCATGGACAAGGCAGTCAAGGAAAAAGCCAAGAATAGGGTATGTAAAAGGAGTTCCCCACACAAAAATAAGAAGATTTATAACAGGAACAAGAGGTGATTATGAGAAAACATTTTATCTTGTTGGAAAATCAAATTTGCAAGTAAGGGATAATGCCTTAGAAGCGGCAAGAATTGCAATATCAAATTATTTACAAAAAAGAGTGAAACAAAGTTTTTATCTTATTTTAAGAAAATATCCTTTTCAGGTTTTGAGAGAGCACAAACAAGCTGCTGTTGCAGGAGCAGACAGGTTCTTTTCTGGGATGAGGCATGCTTTCGGAAAACCAGCAGGACAGGCAGTTTTGCTTAATAAAAAGGATATTTTGTTTGAATTAAGAATAGATAAAAAATATGAGAAAGTAGCAAAAGAAGCTTTTAAAAGAGCAAAATCTAAACTTTCAGGAGATTACAAAGTTGTTGCTGAATAAATGAAACCAAGTACTGCTCCTAAAAATAAAGAAATAATTAGAGTAAAAATAATCAGACAACCCAACAATGAAATAATAAGAACTTTTTTCCAGTAAGGGGTTAATTTCTTGAATTGTAAAATATAACCAAATACCAAAATCATTATTAAAAGTAAAAATAAGGCAACTGTATATTTGAGTTCAAACACAATAATTAATTATTTTTTTTATTTGATTTTTACATAACCTTGAACCCTTCTACTTTACTTTTTTGTCTTCTTTTTTACTTCCTTGTTTTCAGATTTCTTTATTTCTTTTGTTTGAACTTTCTTTAGGTTTTTCTGCTTTTTTCTTGGTTTCAGGCTTCTTTTCGGGTTTTATCTTTTTCTGTTTTTTAATTACCGGCTTTACTTTCTTCTTTATTTTCCTATCCTTTATAAGAGACAGTTTTTTGATTACTCCACTTTCTGATATACCCCTTTCAATATCTTCCTGTTTTTCCCCTTTTAACTGAATTTTGAATTTTGTTGGGGTGAGATGTTTAAGATTACATCTCTTTCTCTTACACATCCCATATTTCTTTGCTCCTGAGATCTCTGCAAACTTCCCTTCTACTTTAACAATAATGCAATATCTACCTGTTTCCCTACCTGCAATTTTTTTACAGATTTGACCAACTTCTATCATTATAAAACTTAGATAAATTTAAATAATGGAGTTTAAAGAATTATTAAAAGAGAGGGACATAGAATTAGAATTTGTAGAAGACAAAAATTATGATTTTAAAGAACTGAAAGGAAAGATAATTATTACAAATGGTGGCTCTTTTACAAAGAATCTGCTTTTAAATTTAGGTTTTAAGGAGTTTTACCCTGTTTCCGAGGCTTCAATTAAAAGAGTAGAACAAATTAAAAAATTGATAGAAAAAGAAATAGTTGGGTTTGGGGGTGGAAAGGCAATAGATGTTGCAAAGAAAATTGCCTTTGACTCAAATTTAAATTTAATATCAGTTCCAACAGCTCCTTCCCATGATGGTTTGATTTCAAAAAATTGTTCTTTATATAATGGAAATAAAAGAGAGACAATTCCTGTGAAATATCCCAAAAAAGTAATTATCCCTTTATATCTCTGGAAAAATTCTGGTAATTTAAAGAGAGGTGGAATCTGTGATTTATTTTCAAACTTAGTAGCATTACAGGATTTAAGTCTGGCAGAGAAAAAAGGGGAGCAATTCTCAGAATTTCACAAAAAATTAAGTTTTAATGCTGTGGAAAAAATCTTGGATTGTCAGTTTTTAGAAAAAGCCGACACCCCAAAAAATAAAGATAAAGAACTTGCAGAAGCCCTGATTTTATCTGGTCTAGCAATGGAAAAAACTTCAAGATATTGCTCTGGCTCTGAACATGAGGTTGAAAGATTGCTTGAGACAAAAATAAATAATGGAGAATATTTGCATGGACAACTTGCAGGGACAGGAAATTTAATTTCTGCAAAAGTTTATTCTCTTTATTCAGATAAATTAAAAGATTTAAGGTTTAATCCTAAAAATCTGTTTTGGGATATAAAAAATAAAATGAAGAAAAAAGAGGTTTATGACTTTGCTTTGGCTCCCTTGCTTGATGAAAAATTCAAACCAGAAATCCTGAAAGAAGTCAGCAAAGTAAGACCAGAAAGATTTACTCTCTGGAATGTTATTGATTCTAAAGAGATAAATTGGAGCAGGGTTGTTAGTGAGATTTTAGAATAATCTTAAATTCTTAATGAAAGATTTTTTGCTAACTCTGTTTGTTCGTAAAAAACCTCCCCTGTCTCTAAGTTTATTTCTGTTCTTTTAATTGACTTTAAGGGTTCTTCTAAGAGTCTATCTAAATAAGACCCAACATAAGGCTCAATCAATTCTTTATCCTTTTCATCTTCGCATATGTAATCTAAAATACTCCCCTCAGTAAATTTCTTAGTCTCTCTAATATACTTATCAATTTCATCTTTTTTATATTGAAATCTTTCTTCCCCAATTGTCCTTCCCTTTTCCATAATTTTTAAATAAAATTAAGTATGGGCTGGTGGTCTAGTGGTATGATGTCGCGTTTACATCGCGAAGGTCGGCGGTTCAATTGAGGCTTTTTCTTTAGAAAAGAAAAACCTTCAAGCCAAAAAGAAACTAAAACTGGAAAATCCGCCCCAGCCCATCTAAAATCTTCTAAAAAACTCAATTCCAAAACCTTTTTCCTCAATTAATTTTTCAGAAGCTGTTCCATTATTTTTACCCAAATCTTCTGCCTTCAAAAATTTCCATCCTTCCTGCTCTTTTTTTACTGCAATTAAAGGGATTGCTCCAGCCTTTTCAGAGAAGTTCAATAAAGTATTTAACTGTCTCTCCTTAACTCTAACTGTCGAACTCCAACTTTTACATTCAAAAGCGAAAATATTACCCCTCTTACAGGCGAGAACATCAATTGTGTTAGTTCCTGACTTTGGAGCTCTCAGAACAGCAAAACCAAGACTTGAAAGGAGTTTTATTAATTCTTTCTCTGATCTATAACCTTTTTTATAAGTATACATAATATTCCTATTTTGTTAAAAACTATATGTAATTTGTAAGCACATAGGTAACATCTTTATGAATACAGGTAAAAAAGATGTTATCCACAAATATAATAGATTTGAGATATAATATAGCAATTACCTGAATAAAGTAGAAAGAGTAAGTATGCCAAATCTATAATACAACAAGGAAGACAATACTTAAATGGGCTAAGCGATTTATAGAAAAAGGTAAGAGAGGTCTAGAAGATTTATCAAAGGTGCCAAAAAGAGTTCTAAATTGGAAAACTCCAAAGGAGAGATATATCTGAAATCAAGGTTAATTAGAGAAAAAGTAAGAGTGATAATTATCTTCGATAGTTAGAGATTTTAGTCCTTGTTATTAATTTTGAGTTTGAAGATAGTTAGATAGAATTATTTAAATCTATTTAAAATTTTTTATCTTATATTTTTATAGAAGTGTTACTTAGGTCTTTGCAAAATACAAATAGGGATATAGGTAAAATAAAGAGTCCACTAGATAGTTTGAAATTGGGAGAGATGAATAAATGAAAAGGCAAAAGTTCGTATATATTCCCAAAATGGAACAAAAAACGAATTTCGTATATAAGGAGTTATCGGAAATTGACTACGGACGCACTAAAATTAAAAAAAAATCTTCTTTAACAATGGAGGTAGGTTAACATGGTCAACAAAAAACCAAGCATTAATATTCGCGAGGCTAAAAAGGAAGATTTTAGTTTCATAACAGAGTTGATGCATGAGGCACTCGAGCCATATTACGGTGGTGATCATCGAGCCCACGCCCGACGGATCTTTTCTACTCATATTTCTGGAGGAAAAGACCAGATTGGCCACTTTTCATTTGAGCAGAAGATGTTTATCATCACAGTGGATGACAAGCCAGCGGGCATGATACATATAGTGGGAAAACGGCAAGGTACATATAAGATTAGCCCACTTATTGCACAATATCGAGGGAAACTAGGCTTAGGCAAAAGACTCCTTGAATTTGCCGAAAATTATGCCAAAAACAATGGTGCACGGGAGATATACTGTACCGTAGCCGAGCTGAATAACTTGGCCTTACAGCTATTTATTCGAAATGGTTACATCGTTGCTGGCCGATCAGACAGCCATTATAAATCGGATATTACTGAGATGATGTTATATAAACTATTAGTCAGTCCTGATTTCGATGAGAAGTTCGAAAGGCCGAATATCTCGGTGCATCCTCTAGAACAGTCCCACGAACCACAAGTTCGTCAACTGTTGCTTGATACTCTCCCTAAGCATTTCAGAGGCATAGACTCGAGTTGGGTGGAAGCATTACTCCAAGGGTACAGACGACGAGATTCCCGTGACGTCAATCTGAAATACAATCTAATCTATGTGGCTATTGATCAAAATAATAATGTATTGGGGGTGGCAGGTGCTACACCGAAGAAAAGTGGACGACCAATTAAGATTATGCCTTTTATAGCGAAAAATTTGCCAACCTTTGTAGTTTTATTAACTGATATTCCTTACTTTCTAAAACCTTATGGGTGTAAACTTTATATACACATTACGCCGAACGTGGAAGAAACAATTGCTTTACAGCAACATGGTTGGAAGCTCGACACCGTAATGCCTGCGGCATATCATGAAAATCACATTACCCAGCAGTGGAGCCTCGATATCTCAAGAGAAGATTTTATGCGCTTAATAAGAACAAAACGACGTTATCTTGATTTGATCAAAGATGGACAAAAAACGCTTGAAGTTCGAGTGGGCTACGAGCACATTAGAACCATCCAGCCTGGGGAACGTATCAAGTTCTGTTCACGTACACAGGTAGTAATTGCCCGTGTCAGGAGTGTGCGTAAATATCCAACACTTGCTGATATGCTGAAACATGAAAAAGCAACTCGAATTATCCCAGAACTGCCGGAATCTAAGGTTTTGGAAGTTCTGAGAGAGATATATCCACCAGAGCTCGAAAGGTTGGGTGTGGTTGTACTCGAAATCCAAGTTTCAAGTTTAACAGGAGAGGTGTATATAACATGAAGCGTATGTTTTTTAAACAAAAATATCTAAAGTATATTTTGGAGGGGAAAAAGCCTTTAGAGGGAAGAGTAGGGTATGATAATATTAAAAAGCTTAAGGTGGGCGATTACGTTTATCTAAATGGTAAATACAAAGGTCAAATAATTGATATTAAAAGATACCCTACCTTTAAAGATGCCGTAGACGAAAATAATTATAAACTACTAATTCCAGACATCCACTCTGTTGAAGAAACGGTAAAGATATATGAAAAGTTATTTCCTCTGTGGAAGCAGAGAAAATTAGGTGTTTATATCTTCAAAATAAAAGTATTTGTTTAGCTCACCTCAAACAAAGTTTATTGGTGAGTAATTGTAATTTGTAGGCACACAGGGTAACATCTTTATGAGTACAGGTAAAAAAGATGTTATCCCCGTAATATAATAGATTTGAGATATAATATAGCAACAAATTACCTGAATAAAGTAGAAAGAGTAAGTAGACCATGCCAAATCTATAACACAACAAGGAAGACAATACTTAAATGGGGTAAGTGATTTATAGAAAAAGGTAAGAGAGGTTTAGAAGATTTATCAAAAGCGCTAAAGAGAGTTTGGAATAAGAAACCTGAGGATTTAGAAGAGAGGATCTGTTCTCTTTTCAGACAAGGATATACTCCAGAGGAGATTTTAGTACTTGTTGTTATTTTTGAGTTTGAAGATAATTAGATAGAATTATTTAAATCTATTTAAAGTTTTTTATCTTATATTTTTATAGAAGTGTTACTTATGTCTTTGCAAAGTATACCTATATTCTAAAATTTATAATTATGCTAACAGTTGAAGCCCTACTACAAAATGAATATTTTATATTTCTGTTAATTATAATAGGAAGCGTTTTGATTGCAAAACTTTTCTTTGTTTTAATGACAATATATGTTAAGAAAATAACTGAAAAAACAAAGAGTAGGATAGATGATATTATCTTAAAGGTTGCCACAAAACCTTTGTTTATTCTAATTGTGTTTATTGGTTTGTATTTTGGATTAAAATCTTTGTCTATTTTTGCCCTGTATAGTACAGAAATAGATAAAGTATTTTTTATTGGTGTTGTGTTAATAGCTTCTTTTATTATTTCAAAAATTTTTGGGAAGCTAATATCTAACCACCTAATGGTCCAGAAAAAGTTTGAAAGAACTCCTCAACTGATAACAAAAATCATCGATATATTTGTTTATCTCATTGCTATTTTGATAATTCTAGACCACCTTAATGTAGAAATAACTGCTTTGGTTGCTAGTTTGGGAGTTGGTGCTCTTGCAATCGGGCTTGCCCTCCAGAGCACTTTGTCAAATTTCTTTGCTGGTGTGCATATTATCACAGATAAACCTGTAAAAGTTGGTGATTTTATAGAAATAGAAGGTGGTCTTTCAGGTTATGTTGAAGATGTTGGGTGGAGGTCTACGAGAATAAGAACTTTGCTAAACACTCTTGTTATTGTTCCAAATTCAAAATTGGCAGAAAATATAATTACAAATAACTCATTACCTGCACTTGAGATGTCTATGGTAATCCAATGTGGTGTCTCCTACAAATCTGATTTGGAAAAAGTAGAGAAAGTTACAATTGATGTCGCAAAAAAGATACAGAAAAATGTTTCTGGAGCAATTAAAACCTTTGAGCCTTTCATCAGGTACCACACGTTTGGTGATTCAAACATCAATTTTTCTGTTATTCTAAGAGTAAAAGAACCCATTGCTAAATACCTTATTAAACATGAATTTATAAAGGCTCTTAAAAAGAGATATGACAAGGAAGGAATTGAAATATCCTGGCCCATCAGGAAAAATTATTATGGAAACAAACCTTAACCAAATTTTATATTTAACCAAAGGCAAGAAAACTCCCGAATTTATTCGTGGAGATGAATTCCCCTTAA
>JAGXOI010000031.1 GCA_023659975.1 Candidatus Aenigmarchaeota archaeon LH_S4 | reverse complement strand
TAAATCTCCTCTTTAACATGCAACTTCGGATAGACTCCCATAGCCATCATCTCGTCTAATAATAACTTAAAAGCGTAACTGGTTTTAATTCTCACAATATCTGCCTTATTGCAGATTGGGCAATAACTTATACCTTTGACCTGATTGTCTATTGCAGCAACCCCACAACTCTTGCAGACTGGAATTTCCCTCTCATCAGATGAAAATCTTTCTTTTAAAGTTAAAGCCGCACCATGAGCGAGTAAACAATCTTTTTCCATCTCTCCAAATTTTAGACCTCCCTCCCTTGCTTTTCCTTCTGTCGGCTGTCTTGTTAAGACTGTTGTTGGTCCTCTTGATCTCATGAAATACTTGTCTCTAACCATATGATATAAAGCTTGATAATAGCAAGGTCCAATCAAAATTTTTGATTTTAGTTTTTCTCCACTTTCTCCATTATACATCTCTTCTTCTCCATTAGAATCGAAACCGAATTTATTAAGAATTTTTGTTACTTCTTCCTCTGGTGTTTCATTAAAACTTGTTCCATCAAGTATCTGAGCTGATAATGCTGCTGCCTTTCCATATACAATTTCCAGTAACTGTCCTATTGTCATTCTACTTGGAATACTCAAAGGATTTATTATTACATCAGGGACAATTCCGTCTTTTGTGAAAGGTAAATCTTCTTCTGGGACAATTGCTCCAACAACCCCTTTTTGTCCGTATCTAGAAGCAAATTTGTCACCGATTTCCGGAATTCTCATATCTCTTATTGTGGTCTTTACTAGTTTATTTCCGCTCTCTGTTTGTGTTAATATAACTCTATCTATAATCCCCCTCTCACCAAATTTTACCGTTATTGAAGTATCTCTCCTATTTTCTGTTTCTGAAAGGAATTCTTCAACAGGACCATAAAATCTTAGAGGTGAAACCTTTCCTATAATTATTTCTCCTCCTTCAACTTCTGTTTCTGGTGGAGCTAATCCCTCTTCATCTAAACTCTCATATTGTGGCTTTGCCTTATAATTTTTTACAGATTCATCTGGTATACTAATTTCATCACTTTCAATACCCCAATACTTTTTTTCTTCTGTCTGATAAGTTCTGAAAAACAAAGACCTAAATAGACCTCTCTCAATAGAGCATTTGTTGAAAATAATAGCATCTTCCATATTATACCCTTTATAAGGCATTATCGCAAGAACAATATTTTGTCCCTGCGGATGCTCATTCAGAATGTTGGATTTATATATAACCGTATCTATAATAGGGTGCTGAGAATATATCAAAGAATAAGCTTTTGTATCTGGTCTGAGTAAATAATTAATCGCATAAATTCCTAAAGATTGTGCCATCATTTTTGCTCCATAATTAACCCTATCTGACCTGTTATGGGGGGCAAAAGGAGCCATAGAAGCAGAAATTCCAAGAATGACTGCAGGGTTTAATTCAAGATGTGTGTTTTCCTCTATTAAATCATCCAAAGTAAGAGATATATAAGCATTTTCCTCTTCCTCTGCATCAAGGTATTCAATTACACCTTCTTTAACCAAAGAGTTCAAATCAACAGTACCTTTTATAAGTCCTTCCAAATGTTTTTCTGTTAGTAGTGGTTTTCCCTCTTTTACTATTATCAAAGGTCTTCTCAATCTAGAATCATCTGTATCTATCCTTATTTCATTTATATCTTCGAGATAGGTTATATTTGCTTCTTTGGGTAATATACCTCTTCTTCTCTGCTCCCTAAAAGAGTTCAATAGGGTTTTAGGTTTATTTGTTTTTCCTACTAGTCTGCCACAAAAAAATACTTCTACCATATTACAACCTATTAAGAACAAAATCAAGCACTTTCTTGTTTTCTTCATCATTTAATCCCTTTGAGATTGTTGCCATATTTGCGAGGTGTTTCCTTAAACCAATATGTGCTCCTTCCGGAGTTTCTTGGGCACAGTATTTTCCCCAGTGGGTTCCATGTAATTCTCTTGCCTCAAGATGTTCCTGTGAACTAGAAAGCATTGAAATAACTGCTCTCATATTTGATAATCTTCTGACATAGTTAACTCTATCCAATCTTTGGGCAACACCAGATCTACCACCTACCCACATACCTGTTGCTAGAGCAGAAATAATTCTTTTACTTATATAATTGGACTCAAATAAAGCCTGAACAACAGGGGTCTTTTTCCTCCTAGTAAGCCTCTGATAATTATATCTTATCCTGCTCGATAATCCATTTTTTCCAAGAAGCAGGGACCGAAGTAAAATATCAAGGAAGTAACCCGTAAGTCTAATTCTCTTATTTGCTAGGTGGTCAATATCATCCCCCCTCTGCATTCCAAGACCAACTTTAATAACTCTGTTTGCAACATGAGATAAATAATTTGCCTTTACTATTTGATCCTTCTCCTCTGTTCCTATATGATGTAGGAGAAAATTATTTAATAAATTCTGAACTCTCTGTTCTGGAGTTTCTTTACCCATTCCTTTTACAAACCTTTCAAGATATTCTAAAGCATCTTCTTTGTTTTTAACTTCTTCAAATTCGTAAATATTAGTTAAAACTTCTTCATCCATTTTCTGATTGTTAGAAACTGCCAAAACTATTTTTTGGTCTGTTTCCAAACCTAAGGCTCTTAAAACAACTATCATAGGAACATTCCTAAGATTTGAGAAATTCATGTATAAAGTTCTATCCTTTCTTTCGATCATGTGTCTCTGTATATATTGGTTTTTCTCCGAGTTTATTCTCGCCATCTCAATATTCTTCTTTTCTTCCTTTGTTATAACCATCCTGTTGTTTGCAACTTCTTCAACACCAACAATGATTTTTTCTGTTCCATTTATCATAAAGTAACCTCCAGGGTCATAAGGGTCTTCGCCGATTTTTATTAGTTCATCTTTGTTAAGATTTCTAGTTGGGTCCAAAACTGACTTCAACATTATTGGGAAATCACAGAGTTTAATTTTTTCTGGTTCTTGATGAACATCCTCCACAACCGGAACAACATATATATATAGAGTACTGGCATAATTTAAACCTCTTATCCTTGTTTCCATAGGAGTAATTTCCCTATCATATCCGTCCGCTTCTTTTAATACTGGGCTACCAAACTCAATTTTCCATAGGAGTAATTTTACGTTTTCATCCAAAGGAATAATTCCAATTTCATCAATAATTTTTTGTGCTCTTTCAAGAACAAACTTGTTATAAGAATCTAAGTTGTAACTCACAACCATGTTGGGTAGATCTCTCTCAACTATTTTTTTGAATCCCTCATACAAATCTCTGTCTTTCATACTACAATTCTATAATAGAAATAGGTTTCTCCTGTAGTCAAAACTTTTCTTTTAATTTCTATTAAATCTCCCTCCACAGCATTTAAGTGTTTTATTGCTGGGTCTTTCTTGCTTATTTTTGGCATCTCTTTTTCTGCTACATTGTATTTTTTTAATATTTCTTCTTTTTCTTCCTCTGAAAGTTTTCTATGTTCAGGAACAAGAAAATGTTTCCTAACTTCGATTTCTTTTTTATCTGCCATAATAAAAGCTTTTATTGGGGGCAACCCTTTAAAAAAGTTTTTTCTCTGAAAAAACAAGAACTGCACCTAGGGAGATTGGCCAATAAAGGTTAAAAACCCCAGCCAAAGGATTTTTTATGAGCCCGACGCGACTTTCGAAAGCTTTTTATTTTTGGCTAAAGCCTTTTTGATAAATTAACTAATAAAAGGCTTCTTCGAACGCGCGACTCCCAGGTTTCTTCTTAGCACCAAAATAAAATCATGGGGCATTATAATAATACCCTCAAAACTTTAAATAAACTATGTTTAGATACATAGCCATTAAAAGCCTGGTGCTCTACCAGATTTCTCCTCACCTTCTTCAAAACACAAGAAAAGGCAGGTCTGAGCTACGGGCCCATAAATTAGAAAAATTAAAATAAAGTTATGCTGAGGTGGCGGAGTGGTTAACGCGCCAGCCTGGAAATTCCTTTTTCCATTGTTTGAAAGTAGAATAAGGAAAGAGTTAGCTGGTCCCCCTGGGGGTCGCAGGTTCAAATCCTGTCCTCAGCGGTTTTTATCTAAGATAAGAATACAAAGTATGTCTGAATTAACTGATGTTGTTGATGAAAATGATTATATAATTGGAAAAGCAACAAGAGAAAAAATCCATAATTCAGAAATGTGGCATAGAGGTATTCATATTTTCAATTCTAAAAAAGAATTGCCCTCAAAAATAGAAAAGTTAGAATGAATACAAAAATTTACCCCCCCCCCCCGATGAAGACTCCTATTTTCTGAGTGAGTGCCTGAAAAAGGAAATTGGTGACAGGAAAATAAAAACTTGTTTAGAGATTGGAACCGGCTCCGGAATTGTTTTTTTCAGTATTGTGAACTTGGTTGATAAGATTTTGGCGGTGGATGTGAATCCCAAAGCAATTGAATTTGCGCAGGAAAAAGTAAAGTTGAAAGCTTTGAAAAACATTGAATTTAACTTAAAATAGCCAAGAAGTCTATTTCCAAAATCTTAGCCAATAATACAGGATTTTGGTGGTAGATGAATTGGCATACTAAAGGTTTTTTGCTATATTATTCTAAGGGAAGGAATAAATACCGCTGGACGAGTGGGAATTCACGCCTGTGGAGATTTGACCTCTACTGACCAGTCAGCAAGTCGGGTCGTGGAAGCAGGAACTATATACGATGATTCTCAATAGCATAATTTCATCGTTGGAAGCCACTTCCAAAAATCAATTTGGTGGTGGAGGATGTCACAGTTAGTAACCTGTTTGAAAATGTTTCCGGAAAATTTGATTTAATTTTCTTTAATTCCCCTTATCTTCCGGGAAAAGGAGATTTGAGTTGCACTGGTGGAAATAGTGGGCAGGAAGTTATTGAAAGGTTTTTGTCTGAAGTTAAGAATTATCTAAATGAAAAGGGAGAAGCAATTATTTTACTGAGTTCTTTCAACAAAATCAAAGAATTGGAAAAAAAGTTTGGATTGGAATTAATTGGAAAAAAGAAACTTTGGTTTGAGAGTTTGTATTGTTATAAATATATTCAAGAAGAAATTAACTTTTGATTGGTATTTTATTAACTAATTTTCCATTTTCACAAACTATTATAGTTTTTACTTTTTCTCCATGTTTGTTTGTGATATAAGTAAAATTTGAATATTGGTAATTATGAATACTGAATTAATAAGATGTCTTAAGGCAGGAATTTTATCCGGGGTTATAATTGGAATTATTTTTGGTGTAGTGGGTGCATTATTTTTATATTCTTCTTTCCTTTCTATGCAATCTGCCATGCCACCAAATGATTCTATTGGAGGAATTGATGTAATGACACATGAAAATTTTCTAAAAGAACTGACTTTTAGTGGTATTATAGGTACATTAATTCAAATGCCTATATCCTGTCTCGTTGTCAGCATCATAATATCGGTTTTATTATCTTTATTAAAATCTAAACTGACTTATACTAAAGTGATTATTGCTTATCTACTAACTTTTGGAATAATATCTTTTCCACTTTTTCAAAAAGGTTTTTTAGCTGCTACCTATTTAGGAGAAAGTGGAGTATCTTTAGTTCTGTCTGGGATATTTATTATTTTAATATTTTCTTTGCCTGGCTCTGTCTTATTTTATTATTTCTGGAAAAAATTCGGAACTAAAAAACCTAAAAACCATGACGAATCAAAAATTAAAGAATAGGAAGAAGTATATAATTAAATATGACCTCTACTTTTATTTAAGAGAAAAACAAGAAAATCCTTATAACTTTCTTAAAGAATAAGAGGTCTGAAAATGTAGGTTGTAAAAAGGTTATAAAGATATCAGAATTTTTAACAGCCTTCGCCAAAGATGTTAAAAAAGATTTGGATAAAGTTACAGAAAAAGATTTAAGAAAAGTTGTCTGTAAAGAAAGCAGAGAAACTTTCTTTTTTATTTTTTAGTTATTTTAAGTAAAGTAGTTATAACGCTGTAATAATCAATATAGTAGACAATAGAAATTTATAAATACTTTTGCAAACTATAAGTTGTTATGAACAATAAAAAAATAACTTGGAAAGAACTAAATCAGATGATAGAAGAGTATAAGAAAGACCCAAATTTTAGAAAAGAGTTGAAAGAATTTATTAGAATTACATCACAATAGTTTATAGAATTAGGTAGAAACCTCTAAAGCTAATAAACTTTGGTGTTCTTAGTCTATTGTTTGTATTTACAACTAAATAACTTTGATTTGCTCTCTTTGAAGCCATCGTCTTATTATCTTCTGTTACAATAATATACAAAGAGCATATAATGAAGATAATGCAACAATCAAGAAATCATTTTTAAATCTGTTATAGTTATGAATTCCGCCAGGTTTTCTATACTCATTAAAATACTTCTTTGTGAGAGATATTGCCAAATCTGTTGTTATTAATTGTTTCTTTATAACTTTATCATATAATTGCAACAAAACCAGTCTTGATCTCTTTCCTTCAGGTCTTGAATCTTTTGGAAGTTTTCTTAACTCACCTCTTATTACTTTTGCTCCATAGATTACTATCTTCTTTTTTTCTAAATTTTCTTCTAACCTTTGACGAACTTTAGTCTTTTTCCGCCAATAGTCCATAATATTTGTATCAAACAAGAATCTTTGTTCAGATAAAGATACATATTTTGGAGGAATAAACTATTTAAACTTTAAAAACAAGTTTTATTATAGAGAATAGAAATCTTTATGTATAAAGAAATGTAATATAATTATAGAATAAGTATATATAATTAACTTATTCGTCCGCCCAGCGTTTTAAAAAAGGAAAGTAAAATGCACATTGATTATTACTCTTTTGGGAAAATTGTGATTGGTGGAGAAGAATATAATAGAGATGTAATTTTATTTCCAAACAAAATCAAAGAGTGGTGGAGAAAAGAAGGCCACTTAGTTAGACCCGAGGACATAGAAGAAATACTTAAAGCAGAACCGTCTTTGCTAATAATAGGAACAGGAGCTTTTAGTATGATGAAGAATAGTCAAGAAGTAAAAAAAATTTTAGAAAACAAAAATATCAAATTAATAGAAAAGGAAACTGAAGAGGCTTGTAATATCTACAATGAAAAAGCAAAGTCTGAGAAAGTTATTGCAGCCTTTCATCTTACTTGCTAACTTATAGGGACTGAAGTTTATTAAGGACTTGGAAGAAACATATGATTAAATATGGCCTCTACTTTTATTTAAGAGAAAAAGAAACTTTGATTTAAGAGTTTGTATTATTATAAATTACTAATTTAAAATTTTCTATAAAATTATGCAGGAAGGAGATTTCATAGAAATAGAGTACGTTGGCAAAATCAAAGATACAGGTGAGATTTTTGATTTAACTGATGAGAAACTTGCAAAGGAGAAGGGAATTTACAATGAGAAGGTAGAATACAAACCAGTAAAAATTATAATTGGTGAGAAATTTGTTATTAAGGGTCTGGATGAATTGCTGAAAAAGATGGAAGTTGGGGAAGAAAAAACAGAGACAATAAAACCAGAAGATGGTTTTGGAAACAGGGACGCAAAACTTGTTAAAATTGTTTCTGAGGCTGAGTTGAAAAAACAGAAAATCACTCCTTTTCCTGGAATGATCCTGGACTTGGGAAATACGAAAGCAAAAGTCCAGTCTGTTAATTCTGGCAGAGTTAGACTAGATTTTAATCATCCTCTTGCTGGAAGAGATTTGGAATATAAAATTAAAATAAACAGGAAACTTGAAGATAAAGAAGAAAAAGTGAAAACAATTGCAGAATTTTATGGTGGTGAGGACTTAATTCCAAAAATTTCCGAAAACAAAATAGAAATTGAGGAGAAAAAAGAATTTTCAGAAGAAATAAAAAAGAAAACTGCTGAGTTGATGAAAAAATACTTGAAAGTTGAGAAGGTTGATTTTATCAGGAGTTTGTGACATCCTCCACCACCAAATTGATTTTTGGAAGTGGCTTCCAACGATGAAAT
>JAGXOI010000030.1 GCA_023659975.1 Candidatus Aenigmarchaeota archaeon LH_S4 | reverse complement strand
GTAAAGTTTAGAACTTTAAAATATCCTTTGATTATTGTATTTAGCAAATCTTTCTTTCTAAATGTTAATTCTTTTCTATTTAAAACCAAAGTCTTTCTTACAAGTCCCATATATATATTTAAAAAGAAAACTATTTATAAGGCAATTCCTCTACACGATTGAAATCGGTAGTTTCCTTGCCTTCTGGTTAATTATGAACATAATTTAGGTGATAAAGAAAACTACTAGAACTTTTTACAGGATTTAAAATAAACTTAATCTATTTTTTGAAAAGTAAGTTCTGATTAGAAATTTGCCAAACTTTTATTTTCCTTTTCAATTTCATAACTCTGCCCATCTCTGGCAGCAACTGTTTTTATTCCTGTTTCCTGTTCGATCCATTTTGCCACTCTCTCTGAAACTCCAAAGAGCATTCTCATTCCAAAATGTTGTAAAATTGCCAATTTTGGTTTTGTTTTTTCAATCAAAATTTTTGCTTTGTCTGCAGTCATATGCCCGTAAGGTTCTGCGTTTCTTGGTCTCAGACAATTTATAACCAAGCAATCACATTTTTTAAAGTAGTCTTCCTGCCCATTATAATACTCACTGTCCGCTGTATAACCAATTTTCTTTTCATCTTCAAGAACAAAGCCCCTACATTTTCCATTTGCATGAACACATTTTGTTGTTTTCAATTTTGTGTTTAGAAAAGAAATCTCCTCATCTGGTTTTAAAATGTAAATCTCTTCAAGGACATTAAGGTGAAACTTTGAAGCAACAGCTGGCTCATCCCAAGAACCTTTAATAACACTTTCATTTGAAATTAAAATTCCTCTCTTTTTCTTTGCCCCTCCAGTCATAGATTCTATTACCACTTCCAAATCAATATAATGGTCAGGATGGCGATGAGAAACAAAAACAGAATTCAGTTTTGTTAGATTCTTTTTAAATTCCTTTGCTCTAACCAATGCTCCAGGTCCTGGGTCAACATGCATATTCAGATTTTTACTTTCTATGAGAAATCCGCCAGTTGCCCTCAACTGGTTCAAAACAACAAATCTTCCCCCTCCAGTTCCAAGAAAAGTTATTTTCATATTTATTTATAATTTTACTCTTCTCCTTGCTCCACAAGCCTCACATTTTAAAACATAAAATCTATCCTCTTTTTGAAGAATTGTGTCTGGTTTACCGCATTCATGGCAATAAACAAAATTCTTAAGATATTTTTGGATTTTGTCTTCTATTATTGGAGACCTTGTCTGCAGAATCAGTTTTCCTCCTTCAACAGATCCAGAGGTAGCCAGTTCTCTGTACAAAAATTTTGCAACATGCTTTTTATCCCTCCTGATAGAAGAGCAGAATTTCTCAAAATTTGAGATAATCGTTTTGTTTCCATTAAATGAAGTATTTACCTTTATTATATTTACCCTATTTTTAGCTCCTCCTTTTTTTACTTTTTCATATACTTTGTTTAGCATTTCCTTATATTCCATTAAAAAGCTTAAATTAAATTAATTTACATCCAAATAAAAATTAAAAACAACTTATATTATCCCGCGGTGGCTCAATCGGCACTTTTATTATTACGTTAAAAAGCGTTGATAGGAAAATAAAGGGCCGGAGTAACGGTAGAGCACTCGGCTGTAGTGCTTAACATCTTGGTTTTGCACAAACGCAGGTGTTCTAATTTAGAGACCGAGCGGTTGCCAGTTCAAATAAGCCAAAAGAAACTAAAATTGGAAATCTGGCTCGCGGGATTTATAAAATAGAGCATAGTTAATTATGCTTGGAAAAATTCTCATTTACACAGGGAATGGAGAAGGAAAAACAACAGCAGCACTCGGCCATGCAATAAGATTTTCAGGTTATGGAAAAAAAGTTGCTATTCTGCAGTTTATGAAGGGTAGGAAAACCGGAGAACACAAATTTTTTGAAAACAATAAATTAATTGATTTATATTTATTTGGGCCTCCTTATTTCTTGGTTACAACTCAGGCAACTCTTGGTGGTTGGATTAAAGGAAAGAGGATAAAATTTGTTTCTTTGGATTTGTTTTCAGGAAAGAGGATAAAAAATAGGGTTGTTGCAGACAAATTAGCATCAAATTTAAAAAAAAGTTCTTTTGGTACGCACAAAAAGAAAGCGAAGGAAGGAATGGAGTTTGCAAAAAAACTTCTACTTGAGAACAAATACAAGTTAATAATTTTGGATGAAATTTTGTATGCAATAAAATTCAAACTTGTAAATGAGGATGAAGTTATTTCCTTGCTGGAGAGAAGAAAAAGCATCCATTTTATTTTAACAGGAAGATCTGCTTCAGAAAGGATTACTAAAATTGCTGATCTTGTTACTGAACTAGAAGAAAAAAAGCACTATTTCTATGAGGAGAAAAAAACTTTTCCCAAACTTGATTTTTAATTATTGAAATTTTGAATAATTTATGATAGATGTTCATTGCCATCTGGAACAAGAGGATTATGATAAAGATATAGAAGAGGTGATCGAAAATTGTAGGAAAGAACTAAAGGCAGTGATTACCTGCTGCACCCATCCAAAAGATTTTGATAAAAGTCTGGAATTGGTTAAAAAACATAAAGATTTTATTTTCTTAACCCTGGGTTTTCATCCAGAATTCATTTCTGCTCTTTCCAAAGAGGAAATAAATAAATATTTAGAAAAGATAGAAAAAAACAAAGAGATAGTGGTTGGAATTGGTGAGTGTGGTCTAGATTATCACTGGACTAAAGACTCAAAATTAAGAGAAGAGCAGAAAAAACTTTTTGTTAAACACATTAATCTTGCAAATAAATTGAATTTGCCTTTGGTTGTGCATTCAAGGGATGCTGAGAAAGACTGCCTAAATATTCTGGTGGAACAAAAACCAAAAAAAGTTCTTCTCCATTTTTTTTCAGACAAAAATCTGATTCAAGAGGTGATTGAAAACAACTATTTTGTCTCAGTAAATACCTCAATTTTTAGAAGTAAAAATATTAAAAAAATTGTGAAAAAAATTCCGATTGGGAAATTGATGACAGAGACAGATTCACCTTGGCTTGGATTTGGAAAAAGAAACACTCCAAATTCTGTAAAATTGGTTATTGAAAAAATTGCAGAATTGAAAAATTTGAGTTTTGAGGAAGTTGACAGGAGGACAACAGAAAATGCAGTAAATTTTTATAATTTATAGTTTATGGTTGAAGAGCAGGTTTTATCTTTACCACTTATCTGGGTTGTAATTATAGTAGCTTGTATAATCGCTTTTGTAATATTGTTAACTATATCTACAAGTACTTTAAATTGGGTGTCGTTTCCAATGCATTAAAAATATCCTATTTCTATAATGAGATTAGCAGTTATTGATGAAAAAAAATGTTATCCAGAGAAATGTGGCAACTTATGTGAAAAAATCTGCCCAAGAAATAAATTAAAAGAAAAATGTATAATAATAGATAAAACTGCAAAGATAGATGAGAAACTCTGTGTTGGTTGTGGTATCTGTGCAAACAGATGTCCTTTTAGTGCAATAAAAATTGTAAATACGCCAGAAAAAATTGGAAATTTGGTTTATAGATATGGAGAAAATAAATTTGCTCTATATAACCTCCCAGTTCCAAAAAAAGGTATTGTTATATGCTTAGTTGGAAGAAATGGAATAGGGAAATCAACAGCAATAAAAATCCTCGCAAAAAAAATAAAAATTATACCTGAAAACTTTCCAACAATTTTAAAGGTTTATTTAAAAGAAGAAAAAACAATTTCTTACAAGCCTCAGGTTTTGGAGCATGTTGATGTGGAAAAAATAGATAAGTCAATAATAAAGGAGTTTAATATAAAGAAAAAAGATAGTTATTCTGGGGGAGAGTTACAGATATTAAATATAGGTCTATGTCTATCAAAGGATGCAAATTTGTATTTGTTGGATGAACCCTCTTCTTATTTGGATGTTGTTTCCAGATTAAAAGTAGCAAATTTGATAAGGAATAAATTAGTAGGAAAGGAAGTAATTATTGTTGAGCATGATCTCGCCATTCTTGATTACCTTGCTGATGAAGTTTATCTATTATATGGTTCTCCTGGAGTGTATGGGGTGGTCTCTACTTTATACCCTTCTTTAAGAGGGATAAATTCTTATCTTACAGGTTATCTGCCAGCAGAAAATGTTAGATTGAGAAGAGAGAGAATAAGATTTAATATTAGTTTACAAGAGGAAGTAAAAGTGGATGAATTAGTTTCTTTCTCAAATTTGGAGAAAAAACTGGGAGAGTTCAGATTAAAAGTTAAAAGCGGAGAAATTTATAAAAATGAAATTTTAGGAGTTATAGGACCCAATGCAATTGGTAAGACAACCTTTATAGAAACTCTTGCCAACAAAATAAAACAAGATAAAGGAGCAATATCAGGAAAACAGTTAATTTCTTATAAACCACAATATCTCTATCCAGATTTTTCAGGTTTGGTTGAGGAAATTGTTCCAAAAACAAGAGATTTCAAAGAACAGATAGCTTATCCTTTTCATCTTGAAACTTTATACAAGAAAAGAGTTGAAGACTTATCTGGAGGAGAATTACAGACTCTTGCCATTGCTCTCTGTTTATCAAAAGAGGCAAATTTGTATCTTTTAGATGAGCCCTCTGCTTTTTTAGATATTGAAAACAGATTGCAGTTAGTTAAAATTCTTGGTAGAATAATCAAAAACAAACAGGCAAGTTCTGTAATTGTTGACCATGATTTACATCTTCTATCCCAGATTTCCAACCGAGTTTTGCTTTTCAGAGGAAAACCAACAAAGTTTGGAGAAGCAGAAATACTCAAAACCTATGAAGGTTTAAACGATTTTTTAAGGAATTTCAATATAACTTTTAGAAGAGATCCTGAAACAGGAAGATTTAAAGCAAACAAATTTGGAAGCCGGTTAGATGTTGAACAGAAAAAAAGAAGGGAATATATTAGTCTAAATTAGTCAATTGCCGTATAAAGCACAAAACTTATAAATACTCTTGCAAATATAATTATGTACACGAGGGCTACTGCTTGGTATCCAATAACAATTTTTGTCAAGTTGCAGTAGTCCTTACCATTTTTTATTTCTTGGGCAATATGGTAAGGGTCTTATTTTGGGGTAAATTATCAAAGATTCCTGTTGAAGAAAAAATTGATTTGATTTTTGAGGTTTTGATTCCTATCGCTTATTTAAGGGCTGCTAATGGAAGTAAAAAAGAAGAGAAGAAAATAGATATCTATAAAAGGGAAATTGAGAAGTTATTAGCAAATTCAAATTTGGAAGATTACAAAAGGCAGGAATTTACACACAGATTAAAATATTCTGATTTTCGACCTGATATTTTGGATTAAACCATCTCAACCTTTTTTATTCTAAAACCTTTACCAATAATATTCTGCTTTCCGCATTCTTTGCAAATATATCTAAAGTCTAATTTTGTTGTTGGTTTTCCTCTTCCTTTTGGCTTTTTTGCAGGAAAAGAACCATAACCAGCAAGTTTTCTTAAGTGTCTCCTCTGACTCATAGCTTGTTTTCTTCTTGGTTTATTTTTAACCTTTTTCACTTTCTGCACTGTGTATTTTCTGCAATATTTGCAATATCTCCGCTGCTCTTTTGGAATTTTCATAAATCTAAATCTAAAAATTAAATAAGACTTATGAAGGAGCTATTTGGAATAGTTTTAGGTATTTTCCTGTTTTTTGGAGTAATTTTCTTTTTTGGGGGAATCGAAATTATTAATATTTTGTTGAATGCAAATTTGGGTTATTTTTTTCTCGCCTTGTTAATACAAGTTTGCATAATTTTTTTACATACGCTAAGATTAAAGATAATTATATTCACACAAAAATATAAGTTGAAACTTACTAGAATCTTTAAAATTTTAATTTCTGGAATGGCCGTTAACCAGTTAATCCCTATAATCAAAGCAGGGGGAGAGCCTATAAAACTATATTATCTTACAAAAAGTGATATTCCTACAACAAAAGCAGGACCATCTGTTATTATAGAAATAACATCTGAATTAATTTCTTTTTATATTACTCTATTAATATTAATTATTTTTTTATCCACTACTAAACTTATTTCTGTTGGATTTTTATATATTGGGATTATACTCTCTGTTTTATGTTTAACTGGTTTTTTCTTTATGTTTAGAATTTTGTTGGATAAAACCAAAATTGAGAAATTTATTGAAAAATATATTTTAAAATTTTTTAAAACAGATGCGAAAATGTCTAGTAAAGTTTTTACTTCAAGTTTTAAAAATTTGTTGTGTAACAAGGGATTATGTTTAAAAATTTTTTCTATATCTTTTCTTTCTCGGTTTCTTGATTTCTTTAGAATTTATTTTGTTTTTTTGGCAATTAATTTTCCTGTTTCATTCACTTTAGTATTAGTAGTTTGGGTTCTCATAGTTTTATTTTCATTGATTCCCTGGCTTCCTGGAGGTCTTGGTTTGGTGGAAGGAGGGACAATATCAACTCTTCTAATTTTGGGGATTCCTACTTCTTTTTCTTCTTCTTTGTTATTATTAGAGCGTTTCTTGAGTTTTTGGATTGTGATAATTGTAGGGTTAACAACTCTTTACTTCCTTAGTAAAGAATTTAAGTAAATTATGGATATTAAAAAAATTATAGTTGGTGTTTTAATAATCTTAGTTGGTTATTTCTTTAGACCATGGTTTCATCCAATTGTAATTTACTTTTATAAAAATCCTGCGATTATTGAAGTCACTTTAATTTGGACTCTTATCTACTATCTTTTCTTCCTTAGAAAGAGGAAAAAGAAAAAAAGAAGAGTAGAAGAGGAGGGGGAATTGGTGATGAATGTAGTTCAGTCAACTTATTTTACACTTTCGATAGTTTTACTTTTCTTCCTGTTGATTGGTGCCTCATTTTTCTCCTCTTTCATTGTTTTTTTGGAACTACCAAAAACCCTTGAATTTAATGAAATGCAGGGTCTTCCAGAGTCAACAACTAATTTGAGATTAATGCCAATGAGTGTTGCTTACAGATATGCAAAAGATAGCTTGCAATTTGCCCAATATCGATTAGGGCCAGAAAATATCGTTAATATAAATGATTCTTTATCCTGGACTTTTCCTCTAGTTCCTGATGGGGAGCTGTTAAAACTTTTAATTAAAAATAAAGGAATTGCTTCCGTTGATGCAACTGTTCAGGAAAAAAATTCTCAGATAATAGAAAAAGATTTAGAGATTGGAGAACGAATGCAAATATTTGATAATCTCTTCTGGAATCTGTATAAAAATAAATATTTTGTAGATTTCGATGATGCTTACTACATTCACAAGGATGGTGAAGTTTACACAATTATTCCTGCAATTTCCTATAAATATAAGATTTACTATGGTTTGCTTTATACTCTACCCAAATTTGATGGATTATTTGTTGTTGATTCAGCAGGAAATATTGAATTCTTGAAACCAGAGCAGGCTTCAGAAACAGAATTATTAAAAGGAAATAGGATCTTCCCAGAGAAATTAGCCAGGTTATATATAGAATCCTATGCATTTAAAAATGGTTTGATAAATTATTTCCTTATACACAAAGACCAAACAGATATTCAGGATTTAGACAGAAACAAACAACCATTTCTATTGGATACAAAAGATGGATTAAAATGGTTCATCTCAACGGAACCTTATGGGAAAAGTCATGGGATATTTAAAATATTTACTATTGATGCAAGAAACGGAAAAATTGAATTAATTGAGCCTCCTGAGGAGAGTTTAACAGGTCCTGTAAAAGCAACAGATTTTGTAAGGAGGAGTAGTCCAAAGGTTGACTGGAACAGATTCAGACTTGCTGAGCCTCTACCTTTCTTTAAAAATGATTCTTTATACTGGAAGGTTATTGTTATTCCATCTGATTCAGCAGGAATTGCCTATCAGGGTTTTGTAGATTCTGAAACCAATGAGGTTATTGAAGTAGAGACAAATGAAGAAATCTTAAATTTTATAAAGGGTTCCTATAAAGAAAAAGTTGAAGAAGTAGAAGAGCATAAAAAGAAAGATTTTGTTGAGCAAATAAAACAGAAAATCTCTGAGATAGAAAAGTTACTTGAGAAGTTAAAAACAGAGTAACCGAGCCTCTTTCTTTTTGGTTTTGATAGGTGACTTCCTCTCCCTGAATAAATTCAGGAGCTTCCTTAACCAAAACACCGTTTTGAATACAGAAGACTGTCGAGGTTCTAAAGT
>JAGXOI010000002.1:2272-43468 GCA_023659975.1 Candidatus Aenigmarchaeota archaeon LH_S4 | reverse complement strand
CAACTCGGTTCTTCCGTATTGGAGCAGGCTGTGTGTCAACCAGCCAAATGTAACACTACAACTCGTTGCATTAGTAGTAGTTACAAGCCCCTTCCTTTAGGGAGGGGTAGTTGACAGTATAAGTTTTGCACTTTTTAGTTTTTTAAGGATATTTAACAAATATATCAATAATTTTTGTCAAAATTCAGAACTCTCTTTAACAAACCTTGTTTTAATCACTTTGTCAGAGCAGTAAAAGGAAGTTGGAAAGTTTGTTGAGTGGAATATTGAATTGTATGAGAAAATTGGGAATATTAGGGAAGTGGTTAAAACCGCTATGGAAGGTTTATATTAAAAGTGCAAAACCTTTATAAATAATCATTGTATCTTACATCAAGGAAATGAGTTGAGCAGGGGGTGCATGGATCATAAGCCCTAATCAATCTTTCAAGGAAATGTTCTAGATCTTTTTTAGGCACAGAAGGTATGAACTCTGTTGCAGAATCCTCCATACTTTTCAGATTTTGAGCAGTTGGTGTGATTATGTTAGCATATTTCACTTTTCCATTTTTTCCAATTTTGTAATGGTGAACTAGAATCCCTCTTGGAGCTTCAGTTACGCTTATTCCTTCACTTTCTTTATACTTAAAATCAACATTCTTTTCCCTCAATTTCAAATTTTCAATAATCTCTATAGCTCTTTCAATGCAATAATAAACTTCAATTGTTTGTGCAAGATTGTTGGAGAATGGTGAGTTTAATTCCAAATTTTTCAAATATTTTTTTATTTTTGCTGGCAAGTTATCTCCATTATTAATCAACCTAGAGAGAGCGCCCACCATATAACTTTTGTTGTTGAATTCAGAGAATTTTGCTGTGGAATAATCAACTTCGTATTCCTTTAGGAATTTTCCATACTCTTTTGCGGAAAAGTCAAAACCATCTGCGATTAAGTCTCCCTTAAGAACTTCATAATTTTTATTTCCTTTCAAGGAGATGTGCCTGGTTTTCTTTTTGAACTTCAAGTCCTTTTTGTTTTCTGAAAAAACTTTAATTGCTTCCAAAGCATCTTTTCTTGCTTCTTTTAAATTTTTTAGAAGTGTGTTCAGATCCTTTCTTCCAGGGAATTTAGTGAAACCACCAATTTTAGGGGTTAATGTATGTACCTCCCTACCACCAACAACTTTAACAATTTCCTCACTTACTTTTTCTAATTTTAGTCCTTTATTGATGAGATTTTTATAGTTATTTGTCATTTCAAATATATTATCATGTTCTTTTATATCTGGAAGAACCATGAAGAACAAGTGCAACACGTGGCTGTTCATTAAGGAACCTAAGTTTAGGAGTTCTCTCAACATCTCTATCTCTTTCCCTACTTTTACATTCAGAGCATCCTCAATAGCCATTATTCCTCCTAATTTGTGAGGTACATGGCAAATACCACAGATTCTGCTCACTAAATCAGGTATTTCCTCTACTTTTTTTCCGATTAGGATTTTTTCAAATTTTCTTGAGGATTCATATATATTAACTTTAGGAATTAATTTTTTTCCATCTTTCTCTAAAATAATTGTTGCATTACCTCCCACTCTAGTCATTTCATGGCTCATGATTAAATATTCTCAAAACTTCTTTACTCTTTTCCTCAAATCCCTTTTCTTTCATTTTCTTCTTCCACTCCTTTAAATTCGCATCTTTTGTTATCCCTCTACAACCTATGCAAGAAGTATTGTTTTCTGGGCAGATTGCTTTGCAACCTGCATATGTTATTGGACCTGCACAAAATTCACCTTTTTCTATCAAACATTCATTATTGTTTTTCCTGCACTCGTTGCAAACAGGTGTTTCCAGATCCCTTAGTGTTTTTCCTGCTAAAAGATCATTTATCATTTGTAAAAATTCGGAACCAGTAATAGGGCAACCTCTTAATCTGTACTCAACCTTAACATATTTTTCAACTGGAACTGATTTGTCTTTAGGTGTGTAATTTGTTTTTCTTTTGTTCTTAGCAGAAACAAAGTTTTGCATTGCAGAAATTCCTCCAAGAACTGCGCAGCTGCCCAATGCAATCAAGTAATCAGTTTTTTCTCTGATTTCTTTTGCTAATTCAACTTCTTCCTTTGAAGAAATTGCACCTTTAATAAACCCTATATCAAATTTTTGAATTTTCCCTTTCTTTAAGATTTTCATGTATTTGAAATCAAGTTTTTTCCTTAGTTCCAAAAATCTCTCAGCTTGGTTTAGAATCTCCACTTGACATCCGGAACAACATGTGAATTTAAACACACCAACTTTTTTCTTTACCATCCTAATTCACTCAAATCTTTAATGTCCAAATAACGAAACACAGGACCATCCTTACAAACATAAACATCATTAATATTGCAATGACAGCAAATTTTTAAACCGCATTGCATTTTTCTCTCCAGGGAAACAAAAATATCCTCATCCTCAACTCCTTTTTTCTTTAATTCTGGAATTGAGTACTTCATCATTACAGGAGGTCCACAAAGACAAACCACAGAGTTTTCAAAATTCTTAACCTTGTTTATTAGTTTTGTGACCACTCCTAAGTTACCTTTCCATTTCTTATTACCTTTGTCCACAGTTAAATGAACATCAAAATTCTTGATCTTTTTCCATTTTGAAATTTCTTTTTCGTAAATAATATTTTGAGGTGTTTTGGCTCCATAAAGCAAGGTTAGTTTGTTATAATAACCTCTCTTTTGTATTACATATTCGATTAGTGATTTCAGAGGGGCAAGTCCACAACCCCCACTAATAAGTATAATATTTGTGTGTTCAAACTCATCCATTGGATATCCTTTACCATGAGGTCCTCTAACACCTATTTTATTCCCTTCTTTAAGATTGAAAAGAGCATTTGTTACATTACCTGTTTTTCTTGCAGTTATCTCAAAATAATTTTTGTTGAAAGGGGAGGAAGAGATCGAGAATGGTGCTTCCCCAACACCGAAAACTGTGATTAAGACAAATTCACCTGGGTTAAAATAGAAATGTTCTCTTAAAATTTTGTTTTCTAGTTCTATTTGAAAAGTTTTCGTGTCCTCTGTCTCTTTTATTGTTTTTTTAATTTTCCCAATATCTGGTGTATATATTTTCATTTTATTTCCTCTAAAAACTTTTCGTAGTCAATTCCTACAGGACAATGTGATATGCAACGACCGCAACCAACACACAAGAATTCATCATAATGTTTTTTTCCATATAAGAATTTGTGACTTAGGAATTGCCTCACCCTATTAACTCTTTTATCTCTGAAAATAAAATCTCCTGCAACTCTTGAAAATTCTTTTAACAAGCAGGAACTCCAGAATTTTTTTACTTTACCTTCATTTTCAGATTTTGGAACTTGTACTAAATCAAAACAATAGCACATAGGGCAGACTACTGAACAAGCAGTGCAGGAAAAACATTTCTTGAAGTGCTTTTCCCAGATCTTTGTGTTGAAATTTCTTTCTATTTTTTTGTCTAAATCTTTTGCTAAGAAAAATCTCTTGCATTCAAAAAAAGTTTTCTTGAACGAGTTTTCCGCTCTCTTGAAGATTTTGTGTTTCATCAATTTTTTGCCCCACTCACTCCCAATCTTTATGTAAAATTCTTTTCCAACATCTGTTAATAACAAATCAAAACCTTCCTTTAACTGGTCATCCCCTAAACTTGTGCAGAAACAATTTTCCCCAGCTTTGGTGCAGTTAATTGCTATGATTTTCGTGTTTTCCCTTTTTGTTCTGTAATAGAATCCTCCACCCAATATTTTATCCAATTTCAACAGAGCATTTACATCACAAGGTCTAATTCTATATATCACTCTTTTCTTTGGCTTTCCAGGATGCTTTATTTTTATATTATTGGATTTCTTGTATTCAAATATTGTTTCTCCATCAGGGAGGAAAAGATTCTTTGGAGGGTAATCAGTGTTTATATAATTCTTCACGATTTCATCCGCGGAACTTACTTTATCAAAAATAAGAGAGCCATTCTTTTTTACGGGAGCTATTACCTCAAAATCTTTGTTTAACAGTTTCACGAATTTTGGGAGATCTTTTTTCTTTAGAACATAATACATTATTTAATTACACATTACTCTTTATTAAATCCCACTATGGAAACCAATTAGTTCATCTACATATACTTTTTTAGGGTTTTTTAACATTCTTGAGACATTGTTAAAATAATCAAGGAGTTTACCTCCTCCAGCCCTCCAAAATTTTGAAGGTGCTATATCAGAAAAGGAAACATTATCTTTTCTTGAAATTTCTATCATAATTAAATAAAATTTTTTATCAGTTAATAGAAGCAACAATCAAATCTATTATTTCAGGAATCGCTTTTTCCACTTCTTTTGATAGACCAACTTCATATTCCATTGATTTTGGTTCGCAACCCACAATTAATATTTTTGTCTCAACACCCAGCTCTTTAGCCACGAGAACTATCTTATCTATTTTAGTCTCATGGATATTTGTGAGTTTTCCTTTTTTTAAATCAGATAATTCAAAGTTATATACTTCTCCTGGGTTACCTTCTCTTTTGATAGCATCCACAACAATGATTTTTTCATATTGCTCTATTTTGTTTAGAAGAGCAAAGACTCCTGAACCAAAATCTTCCACTTCAACATTTTCAGGTAATTTCTCATTTTTGAGTTTTTCTATTACTAAAGGGCCAAGACCATCATCACCCCGCAATTTATCTCCTAAACCAGCTATTAAGATTTTCCCCACAATTAAACTTAAATATAAGGTATTTGTTACTTAACTATATAACTTTTGCACTTTTTAGTTTTTAAGGATATTTAGCAAATATATCAATAATTTTTGTCAAAATTCAGAACTCTCTTTAACAAACCTTGTTTTAATCACTTTGTCAGAGCAGTAAAAGGAAGTTGGAAAGTTTGTTGAGTGGAGTATTGAATTGTATGAGAAAATTGGGAATATTGGGGAAGTGGTTAAAACCGCTATGGAAGGTTTATATTAAAAGTGCAAAAATTTTATTATAGTTTAAAATAAACAAATTATCTAAAATAGTTTCATGTTATTATGAAGAAGTTAAAAGGTCTTACCCAAAAAGAAGCCACTAAAAGACTTAGAGAATATGGTTACAATGAAATAAAAGAACTTCTTCACATTTCTCCATTACAAATTCTTTTGAGGCAGATAAAGAATAATTTCATGGTTTATTTACTATTTGTTGGAGCCTTATTATCCTTTTTTGTTGGTGAGTTAGTAACAGGATACACAATTTTTGTAATTATTGTTATTGTTATATTTGTTGGATTTTTTCAGGAATACAAAGCAGAGAGTGCAATTAAGTCTTTGAAGCAAATAATTACACCAATTTCTGTTGTTATAAGGGATGGGAAAGAAGTTGAAGTGCCTTCAAGGAAAATAGTCCGGGGAGATATTGTTGTTTTAAGAACTGGTGAAAAAATCCCGGCAGATTGCTTAATTTTGGAAGAAAAAGAATTAAAAATTAACGAATCTACCCTGACAGGAGAATCTAAAGAAATCAAAAAATTTGCAGCAAAAAATAAGAAAAATTATAGGGAAGATAATCAAATTTTCATGGGGACTTATGTTGTTAATGGAAAAACCAGAGCAGAGGTCTTGCATACCGGGATGAATACAGAGTTTGGAAAGATTGCAGGGATGATTTCCAGGGCAGAAAAAGAATTACCTTTACAAAAGAAAGTGAATAGGTTGGCAAAATATATGGCTTTTATAGCGATAGTTGTTTCTGTTTTAACCGGTGCTATTATGTTAATAAGAAGCACTTCTTTTTCTTATAGTATTCTGGTAGAAGTTCTTATTGTTGTTATTGCTTTATGTGTAGCAGGATTTCCTGAAGGACTTCCTGTTGTTATCATCTCAACTCTTGCTTATGGTGCTTACAGGATGTCAAAGAAAAATGCAATATTAAGCAGAATGTCAATAATTGAAACTCTTGGAGAAACTACAGTAATATGTGCAGATAAAACTGGTACTATAACAAAAGGAGAGATGACAGCAAAAAAAATATTTATAGATAATAAAGTTATCAGTATCACTGGTACAGGTTACAGTACAAAAGGTAGTCTACTCTTAAAGAATCAGAAAATAGATATTAAAAGAGATGGAAAGAAAGAAAATATTCCTCTAAACCTACTCTTAAAAACCTCTATTTTGTGCAACGATGCAAAAATTGAGAGAAAAGGAACCGATAGCGAGTGTAGTATAAAAGGTAGTCCAACAGAAGCATCTTTATTGATAATGTCTGCAAAAGCAGGAATTTTCAGGGAAGATATGCGGATTACAAGAAAAGAAGAACTTCCCTTCAACTCAGAAAGAAAAATGATGTCTGTCTTGTACAGGGAGAAAGGAAAGAACTATGTTTATTCAAAGGGGGCTCCGGAAATTTTAATTAAGAAATGTAAATTTGTACAGAGAGAAGATAAAATTATTGAACTAAGTGAAAAAGAAAAAGAAAAGATAATGAATTTTAATAAAACTTTTACATTAAAAAAATATAGGGTTCTTGCCATTGCTTATAAAGAGACTTCCTATTTTGATAAAAACCACTTTGAAAATGACCTTGTATTTTTAGGTTTAGTAGCTATAGAAGATCCACCAAGAGCAAAAGTTAAATCCGCTTTACTTTCATGTGAAGAAGCGGGAATAAAAGTAAAAATGATTACAGGTGACAACAAAGAAACTGCTGTTGAGATAGCAAGGGAAATAAGGCTTCCTGGTGAGGTCCTTACAGGAGAAGAAATGGATAAATTAACAGATGATGAACTTTCAAAAATTGTAAATAAAACAACAATATTCGCCAGAGTCAGACCAGAACATAAATTAAGAATTGTAAAGGCACTTAAACAAAATAGAGAGATTGTTACTATGACTGGGGATGGAGTGAATGATGCCCCTACTCTAAAGGAATCACATATTGGTGTAGCGATGGGTATAAGTGGAACAGATGTTTCCAAAGAATCAGCAGATTTGATTTTGAAAGATGATAACTTTGCCACAATTATTTCTGCTGTCAAGGAGGGAAGAACAATCTTTAGCAATATACAAAAATTTGTTACCTATCAGCTTTCTTGCAATTATGCAGAGTTGTTTGTCATATTTTTTGGAATATTATTAGGTCTACCCTTACCTCTACTTGCCCTGCAGATTTTGTTTATGAATATGGTTACAGATGATTTACCAGCAATTAGTTTAGGTTTTAATCCACCATATAAGGGTATTATGAAAGCAAAACCAAGAAAAAAATCTAGTATTCTGAACAGAGAGCTAATTTTACTGCTTGCAATTGCCGGGACTATACTAGGCCTCGGCACTTTAGGAGTATTTTACCTAACTCTTAACTCTCTTCTTGCGCAAGGAGTCGCAGAAAGTATAGCTATAACAACAGCCAGAACTACAGGTTTATTAACATTAATATTCTTTGAAATAGCAAATGCATTTAATTTCAGGTCTTTCAAATATCCTGTTTATAAATTATCCTTATTTACAAATAAATACTTAGTTTATGCTTCTGCAGCATCTATTTTATTAACAGCATTGATAATTTATTCTCCACTAAATTTGATATTTGAGACCACCCCAATAGGAATATTTAATGTAATTATTGCAGCTTTGGTATCTTTGTCTATAGTAGTTGTTTTTGATGCTTTGAAAGTTATGAGTAAAAAAGAAAGATTTTTTTAACGAGAAATAATATAAATTATGATAAATATGTTTTTGTTCTTGGCAATTGCTTTTTTATTTACATTTATCATCGGCAGATTAATAGAAAAAATAAGAATTCCGTGGATTTTCGCTGCATTAATCTTAGGTTCTTTGCTTGCTGTTCATAATCCTTTTTATCCGATTACATCTTCTTCAACATTTAAATTTTTGGCTCAGCTTGGAATGTATTTCTTACTTTTTATAATTGGTTTTGAACTGGATTTAAAAAAATTAAAAACTAAAAGTAAGTTTATTTTTGGTGCGACATTTTTCATTATTTTCTTTGAAGCAATATTTGGAAGTTTATTACTTCACTTTGTTTTTAATTGTTCATGGCTTATATCTATTCTCGTTGCTCTATCTTTTGCAACTGTTGGAGAAGCGATTTTAATCCCAATATTGGACGAATTTAAGATAATAAATAGGAAGTTAGGTCAAACAATAATAGGGATAGGAATCATAGATGATATAATAGAAATATTTATTTTAATTTTGATCGTTATTTTAATTGGCTCAGTAACCCAGGCACATTTTAATATAGGTATGATATTAATTTCATTATTTATTCTTTTCATTTTTACCCTAGGATTAACTAAACTAAAAGAAGAAGGTAGAAAATTTAAATTCCATTCCATTGAAACTTTATTTGTCTTTATAATTTTTATATTCTTTCTATTTTTAGGAATTGGGGGATATGCAGAAGCCGCACCCATTGCTGCACTGCTTGCTGGGATTAGCCTTAAAAATTTCATTCCAAAAAAGAGGTTGAAAACAATAGAAAGTGAAATTAAAACAATATGTTATGGTTTTTTTGCGCCAATATTCTTCCTTTGGGTTGGTATGTCAATGGATATTAATTATTTAATTTCTTATCCTTTACTCATTCTTTTAGTTGCTGCAGTGTCTATGGGGGCAAAAGTTATTGGTAGTTATATTATAGGAAAGAAAAAACTTGGTGTAAAACAGTCTATCATGTTAGGAATTGGTCTCTCAGTAAGATTTAGTACAAGCATCGTTATTATAAAAATTTTGTTTAATAGGGGTCTAATTGGTATTGATTTGTATTCTGTGATTATTGCTTCAACAATTTTGTTCACATTTGTTATTCCACTTTTATTTTCTAACCTACTTGTAAAGTGGGGTATACAAAAGAAGACTATAAAATGAAAAAAGGTTTAACAAGTCAGGAAGTAAAAGAAAAATTAAAATATGGAAAAAATGAAATTAAGAGAGAGAAAAAAGTTTCTCCCTTTAAAATGTTAATTTCCCAATTTATCTCCCCAATAATTATTTTGTTAATTGGTGCGGCAATCCTTTCTTTCTCTGTTAATTTTTTTAAAGGTGAAGGTTTTTTTGATTCAATTTTAATTTTAATTATCGTTTTTGCAGCAGGAATTGCAGGTTTTGTTCAGGACTACAAAGCTGAAAGGGCAGTAGAAGCTTTACAGAAAATGGCAACCCCCAAGGCTAAAGTAATAAGAGATGGAAAGGAACAGGAAATAAATTCAACAGAAATTGTCCCTAGTGATTTAATTGTTGTGGAGGGTGGGGATGTTGCTCCCGCTGATGCTCAAATAATTGAAGGTAAATTAGAAATAGATGAATCAATATTAACTGGAGAATCAAGAGCTGAAAAGAAAAAGGAAGATGACAAAATTTTCAAAAATTGTCCGGTTTATACAGGCAGAGTTATTGCAAAGGTTTTTAACACAGGCATGAAGACAAAAGTTGGTAAGATTGCAAGCAAGATGCAGGAAATAAAAGAAGTTGAAACCCCTTTTCAGTCGCATATGAAAAAATTTACAAGAAGAATTGTTGGCATAACTAGTTTAATAATCGTTATAACTTTTGCTATCGGCTTTAATAAATTTGGTTTTTTGGAAGCTGGATTAATTGCAGTTTCTTTGGCTGTTGCAGCAATTCCAGAAGGTTTACCCGCAGTTATCACAATTGCTTTGTCCTTGGGAGCAAGGGATATGGTTAAGAAAAATGCATTAGTCAGAAGGCTTGCAATAACAGAGTCCATAGGTTCTGCAGATGTTATTTGTAGCGATAAAACTGGAACCTTAACAGAAGGAAAAATGAAAGTAAGAAAAATCTGGTTAATAGAAGAAAACAAAAAAGCAAGAGATTTGGCAACAAAATGTTGCTGTTATTGTAATGATGCTAAAGAAAGTTTAAAAGATAAAGAGAAAAAATGGGTTGGAGATGAAACAGATATTGCTTTAAAACAATACTCATTAAACTTAATGAAAGAAGAGGGGAAAAGAATTGATGAAATTCCATTCACTTCTGCTAGGGAGATAATGACTGTTGCTCAGGATTTAGGTAAAAAAATTATTTTTTCAAAAGGAGCACCAGAGATTATTGTGGAAAAATCTAATAGATGTTTAATTGGTAAAAAAGTTGTTGAGTTAGATTCAAAATTAAAAAAACAGATTTTATCTAAAAATAAACAATTTGCAAGGAAAGGTTACAGGGTTTTGGGTTTGGGTTATAAAAGTTATAAAAAATTGGATGAAGAAAATTTAATTTTTATTGGTTTGGTTATTCTTTCTGACCCTGCAAGACCAGAAGCAAAAGAAGCGATTGCTGAATGCTATTCCGCAGGAATAAGGACTATAATGATTACAGGAGATAATCCTCTAACAGCAAAATCTATTGCAGATGAGGTTGATATAAAAACAAAAGGTGTTCTTACGGGTAACGATTTGGATAATATGGATGAAAATGAATTAGGAGAATCTTTAAAAAAGGGTATTAATATTTTTGCAAGAGCAACTCCATTTCATAAAGTGAAAATTTTGGAGGCTTTATCGAAACAAGGACATATAGTTACAATGACAGGGGATGGAGTAAATGATGCCCTGGCTTTGAAAAAAGCTGATGTTGGTACAGCAATGGGAATAAAGGGAACAGAAGTTGCAAGAGAGGCAAGTGATATTATTTTATTAGATGACAATTTTGCAACTATAAGAAATGCTATTAAGGATGGAAGAAGAATATTTGACAATATAAGGAAATTTGTTAATTACTTGCTTACATGTAATGTTGCAGAAGTAGCTGTTGTTTTACTTACTATAATTTTCCTCCCTTTTATCCCTCTATTTCCAGTTCAGATACTTTGGATAAATCTGATAACAGATGGTTTACCAGCTTTGGCTCTGTCAATAGACCCTGCAAGACCAGATATAATGAAAAGAAAACCAAGGAAGAAAAAAGAGGGAATAATAAATAAAAAGTTAGGTATGCTGATAGGTGGTATGGGATCATTAATTGTCTTAGAAAGTATTGCTGTTTTTCTTATTATTTTACCTTTAGGAGTGGATAAAGCGAGAACTGCTCTTTTCACAGGATTTATAATGTACGAATTTGTCAGAATTGCAGTTATCAAATATAATGAAAAATTACCATCTTTAAAAGACTGGTTTGCAAATAAATTCCTTGTTTATTCTTTAATTTTGTCTTTAGGTTTGCAATTAACTCTGATTTATTCCCCTCTGAATACTTACTTTAAAATTGTTCCCTTGGGATTATATGAATGGACTATTTTAATTGCGGGAACAATAATTGGTTTCATTTTAGGAATTTCAATCGCATGGGTTATAAATAAAGTAACAAAAGAAGAATATTGATTTTTTAGTATTTTTCCTTAGAAGGATGATTAAAAAGGATCCAAAGATAATGGATTGAAGGATTTAGGATATTTAGTTAGATTATTTCCTCTCATGTTTTGGTTTGTTATGTCCCAAATCACTTCTATGGTTTAAGTCATTTAGATGGATAAGTTTTTCCTTTAAAAACTTTTTTATGTCAAAACCATATTCTTCTATCATCATAGATGCATGGTGCCCACCCAATAAATGAGGTGTAAGAACATAGGTTGCCCCTTGCTCATATAACTCAATAGCCTGGTCTATATTGTGAGAGACTACAATTATTATTGCATTACTGTTACATTCTCTTATCTTTTTGATTAACATTGCATTACTATCATAATTTGGTATTGTTGATATAACCATTTTTACTTTTGGTAATCTTAAATCATTTAGTAATTCGTAATCAGCTGCGTCACCATACCTGCAGTCTACAGAATCTTTTGTCAATTTTCTTATAATTACAGGATTGTAATCAACTACTAAATATTTCTTTTTTATTTTCTTGAGTGATTCTAATATATCATATCCTATCCTGCTGTAACCAAAAAGAATCACTTCATAATCACTTTCCTTGTAACTATGTTGTGCATCAATCCTTCCACCCTTTCTTTCAAAAATTCTGAGATAAGGGGATAAGTAAAAATATAATTGGTTTGAATAGAGCATAAAATAACTCGACCCGGCAATGGTTATAAAGCCTATAATGGTAACCAGAGATAAAATTTCAGGAGATAAAAACCCCATAGCAGTACCTAAGGCTACCATAATCAAGGAAAATTCACTTATCTGGCCAGAAGTAAGTCCTGTAAGGAAACTTGTTCTTTTTGTATATCTTAAAAATCCAAGAAGGGAGGTTATTATAAGGGGTTTTACAAAAATCACAAATACAGACAATACAACTATAACTTTTAGGTATTGACCAATATTTCCAATAACAATCTGGGAGCCAATAGCTATAAAAAACAATATTATAAAAAAGTCTCTGAGAGGTTTCATCTTTGAACTTATTTCATATCGGTAGGGTGATAGAGCCAAAGTGAATCCTGCAATCAAAGCACCAGTTTCTATAGAGAAATTCATATAATAAAATAATAGGGATAGGGCAAAACACCACCCAAGGGAAAATAACAACAAATATTCCTGTGATTTTGCAATTAACTCAGTAATTTTTGGTAGAGCATAAATACCAATTAAAAACAAGATACCCAACAAACCAATTCCTTTTAAAATAGTTTCAAAGGCAATCTCAGCGATCCCAACTTCACTTGAAATCGAAGTGATTATCATCAAAATAATTACTACAATCAAATCCTGTATAATTAAGTAACCAGTTGACAAATAACCATACAAAGTCTCTGTGTCATTTTTATCAGATAATATTTTCATTACTACAATTGTGCTACTGAATGACAAGGCAACTGCGATATATAGGGAAGTTATAATTGGAAAACCAAAAAAAGTACACATTAGATACCCAATTAAAGTGGTTATAGTAAACTGCCCAACACCAATAACTAAAGAAGGCTTACTTAATTCTTTTATCACCTTTGGGTTTAATCCCAGTCCAATCACAAACAGAAGTAGGGCAATTCCTATGTGTGAAAATGCTTCCATTGCTTCACCAGATGGAACTAGACCCAAAAAACTTGCTATAATTCCTGTGAGAAGATATCCTATTATCAAAGGTTGCTTAATTAATCGTATGAACCCACAAACAACCATTGCAAGGATAATAATTAGACTTAAATCAATAAATAGATTTCCAGGCATAATAGTAGTTGACTTATTTTATCAAGCCTTATTTTTTTTAAAAGAAAAAAGTTATATGAACCGAAAACTTATTTTTATTACAATAGGACTTCTTTTATTTAGTCTTGGATTTTTGGGTTATAAACAAACTACAACAGGTTTTTTACTTGATAAAAGTATTGAATTAGAAGGAGGTAATTTAATTACAATCTCCTTTTCAGATGCTGGTTTTTTTGAAATTTCAGATTTAAGAGACAAACTGCAGAAAGAATATGAAATTAGTGGTTATACAACAACAAGTGCAATAGAGACCCAGTTATCCATAGAGTGTTCTGAAATTAATATTGGTAATTTAATAGATGATATTAATAAAACCCTTGAAATTAAAAATTATGGAGTGAGTGAAATAGACCCAAAATTGAGTAGTGAGATTTTGGGAGAGATTGTTTATTCTGTTATCTTTGCTTTTGTTGCAATGGTAATAATAATTTTTATTCTCTTCAGGTCTTTTATTCCTTCCTTTGCGGTTATCTTATGCGCTTTCTCAGATATAACAATAACTTTGTTTTTGATGAATATTATTGGAATCCCCCTTTCTATTGCAACCTTTATATCCCTTCTAATGGTGCTTGGTTATTCAGTGGATACAGATATTTTGTTGACAACAAGAACCCTGAAAGAGAGGGGAAACTTTGACCTACAATATAGGAGTGCTTTTAAAACTGGGTTAACAATGAGTGCAACAAGTTTGGTTGCTTTAACTTCTATTTTGTTAATTACTGGATATTCAAGTG
The DNA here is from genome assembly GCA_023659975.1 of Candidatus Aenigmarchaeota archaeon LH_S4. Taxonomy (GTDB): domain Archaea; phylum Aenigmatarchaeota; class Aenigmatarchaeia; order QMZS01; family QMZS01; genus QMZS01. The sequence continues at coordinate 29,548 of JAGXOI010000002.1, read as the reverse complement.
TTTTTGGTCAATTAGCAAGTGTTTTAATAATAGCACTGCTAATAGATATTCCAAACACATGGATTCAAAACGCAACAATTTTGGGGGTTTATCTGGAGAAACGCGGGAGGTAATTTCTAGTTATTAAATTAGAGGATTTATTTAATTTTGAAAAAATTACGATAGTAGAAAATATATATTTTATCACCGAAAACTATATATAGTTTTAATACATTATATATTAGTGGTGAAAATGATAGGAAATAAATATATGGGAGAAGATCCAAAAAGTGAAGCATACCAAGACGTAATGGATTCTTTTGCAAAGGCAACAAAACCACCGAAGTTATCAGAAAAGGGAGAAGAAGCATATTTAATGATTCAAGGATTACAGGATGCTCGTTATGAGATAGCAAAGATAACAGGAAATATACGTGATAAAGAGGTATCTAGAAAAGTAAAGGATGATATTATCAGTATGGAGTATAAAATAGCTGAAGGTGTAGCAGCACTTCCAAAGAAAGACCGAGATCTTATCACTGAAAGATTGAAGGAGGACCCAAAAGCATATTATTCTGCTTGGGCTGTGGTGAGAGGAATAGAGAATAGAGAGGAGACAGACTTTAGTAATCATAGTTTTTATAATGAAATTGAGAGAAGGATAGGGAATATGGATGAGTTATATAATAGAGTAAAAGCTTCAATGTACCACGACAGAGATAGAATTGCTGGTCCAGGTTCAGAAACTTATGAAATGGCAAAGGGAGCCTGGGAAAAAGCAAGAGATTCAGGGGATTTGAAGGAATTGCCAGAAGAAGAGAAAAGATACCTTGAAGAATATTTCGGTAGAGAGAAAAAAGAAGAAGTAAGAAAAGACCTTGAAACAGAAGTAAAGAAAGGCAAAATTGGTGGTCCAGGTTCATACACTCATGAAAGAGCAAAGGAAGCCTGGGAAAAAGTAAAAGATTCAAACCTAAATTGGCAGAAATTGCCAGAAGAAGAGAAACAGATCTGGGAAGAATATTTCGGTGGAGAGAAAGAAGAAGGAGTAATAAAAGACGTTGAAAGAAAAGCAAAGGAAGAATCCAAATAATTTTTTATTTTTATTTAGAAAATTCTTAATTAGAAAGTAGATTTAACGAAAGAATTTGAAAAAATTGTCTTTGAACGGGAAAAATTAGAATAACATAATTTTTCTTTTTTAAAAAGGAAGCCTTTATATGGACTTCCTTAAAATAAACGCAGACTTACACATTCATTCAAAATATGCCCGGGCTGTTTCTAAGAGAATATTTAGACCATTCTTACACATTTTCTCTAAGTTCCTATATATTAACAAATTTAGAGGTTAGTTTATGAACAAAGAAATTAAGTTGGTTGTGGATGAAATTAAAAATATAAAAGGGGTGGAGGGAATCTACTTGTTTGGTTCTTATGCAAGGAAAAAAACAAAACCTTTTTCTGACATAGATATTTGTGTGATTACGGACAAGGATATTCAAAAAAAGAGAAGAGAAGAAATCTTGAGTTGCTCTTCAAGAAAAATAGACATTTCTATATTCTCTGATTTGCCGCTTAATGTAAGATTTAGGATGTTTAAGGAAGGTAAAATATTATATCAAAAAGATGAACTGTTTTTGCATAGGACAAGATCCAATACACTCAAGTCTTATCTGGATTTTAAACCTATAATTGACAGGCATTATGACAGAATTTTGGATAAATATGTATGATACAGAAAGAATAACTAAGATAATTGAAGATATAGAGAGATATTTTAAGGATTTAGATAGTTTAAACATTAGAAGTGTTGTAGACTTAAAAAGCAGAAAAAACTTTTACTCATTATCTATGGTTCTGTTTTCAATAACAAATAGGGTAATTGATTTGGGGGATGAAATAGTATCTGCAAATAAATTAGGTATGCCCTCTACTTACAAAGATATTTTCAGGTTAATGTACAGAAATAAATTTATTTCTAAGGATTTGGAAAGAAAATTATCTAATCTGGTTTTTTATAGAAACTTGTTATCTCACGAATATTATGATTTATCTGAAAAAGATGTTTTTGATGTTTTCATTAGAATTTCTGTAGTTAAAGAGTTCTTGGAAATCGTAAAAACTTTGTTAAGAAGAAAATAAATAGTTATGGACTTCCTTGAAATAAATGCAGACTTACATATCCATTCAAAATATGCCCGGGCTGTTTCTAAGAGAATGGAGATTCCTATTCTTGCAGAGCAGGCTAAATTAAAGGGGGTTCAGTTTCTTGGAACAGGGGACTGCCTGCATAACAAGTGGCTGGCACACCTGAAAGAAAACCTAAAAGGGGAAGGAATTTATACTTACAGGGAAAGTGAAACAAAATTTGTTATAGAAGTTGAAGTTCAGGATAAAGATAGGGTTCACCATGTAATTTTACTTCCGTCTTTTTCAAAAGCAGAAGAATTAAGAGAAAAACTTTTAGGATATTCGGATAATCTGGATGCAGATGGTAGGCCATGGTTGAGAATAGGAGGAGAAAAAATTGCTGAGTTTGTTTTGGAGAGTGAGGGATTGTTCGGTCCAGCTCACGCTTTCACTCCTTACTTCGGGATTTATGCACACTTCAATTCTTTAAAAGAATGCTATGGAAAATATTCTGAAAAAATTTCCTTTCTTGAACTTGGTCTTTCTGCGGACTCCTACCTCGCGGATAAAATTTCTGAATTACACAGATTGACTTTTCTTTCAAATTCTGATGCACACTCACCCTATCCCTTAAGACTTGCAAGAGAATTTAACAGATTCAAAATCAAAGAATTTAGTTTTGAAGAATTAAAAAAGGCCTTACTCCAAAAAGATGGGAGAAAAGTAATTCTAAATTGTGGTTTTTACCCTGAACACGGGAAATATCATTTGTCAAGGTGTAAGAAATGCTTAACATTTTACAAACTTGAAGATGCAAAAAAATTAAACTGGAGATGCAGAAACTGTAGAGGAACAATAAATAAAGGAGTAAAAGACAGGATTTTAGAACTCTCAGATTGTGAAGGAAATCAGGAAAGACCAAAATATACTCATATCTATCCTTTAACAGAAATAATTGCAACAGCTTACTCCATAAAAAGTTTTTATTCAAAAACAGTCTCTGAAATATGGGAAAAGTTTATCAAAAAATTTGGTAATGAAATCAAAGTTTTAATTGACTCTCCAATTGAAGAACTAAAAAAAATTGACAAAAAAGTGGGAGAATATATTGAGGCTTTTAGAAAGGATGAAATCCAGCAGATTCCAGGAGGAGCCGGAGTCTATGGAAAACTTTTACCTTTGAAAAAAGAACCAGATGTTGAATTTTTCAAATACAGGCAAAAAGGTCTTGGTGAATATTAACATAAGTATGAATCTCTGTCATATCTGTAAAGGAACAAGAAAACTCTGTGGAAGAGATAGATGTCCAATTCTAACAAGAATTTATTATCAGAAACTTACTATTCCAAAAATCAAGGAAACTTTGTTTGGACCTTCCCCAAAATCTGTTTTTGTAGGTCATGAGAATTACCCAGATGTTTTTGTTGGTCCGATGGTTTCTTTGGATGAATCCAATCTGGAAAGAGTTGATACTCCTGAAAAAATGTTTGGTCTGGCTCAGGAAAAAGTAGTTGAGGATAGATATTCTCTTGTAAGGGGAAAAATACAAAAAAATATTTTCACAAAGGATAGATATGTAAGAGAATTGCAGGAACTAACTCTTTCAACTAAACCGGTTGATTTGGAAATTAACTTCAGAAAAAAACCTTCTTTTTCCCTCTCCTTTTCACCAATTCTCCAACCGATGGGGGCAAGCGGTGAAGTAAATAAAATAAAGGTTGTTGACAATCCAAAAATCGGAAAAAAAGTATATAAACTGATTGATGATGATATAAAAGCAAACAATACTGTAATAGAATTTTATAACTTAAATTTCAATGTTTCACAGATTTCAAAAATCCTGAGTTCTGGAGTCTTAGGAATAAAGAAAAAACTTGTTCCAACAAAATGGAGTATTACAGCGATAGATGATTTACTCTCCAAACATTTTATCACAGGGATAAAAGAATTTTCCTCGACAAATGAATACCTATTATTTGAGAGTTCTTATCTAGATAATCATTTTTATGTTATTTTGCTCCCTGGTAATTGGGAATTTGAGCTATTTGAAACTTGGTTCCCTGGAACAGTTTGGAATTCAGACAGCAGTTCACCAGAGACCACAGTTGAGTCTGAATTTTATCAGGGAAGAAAACACTATGCAAGTTTGCAAAGTGGTGGTTACTATGCTGCAAGATTTGCGGTTTCAGAAGGTTTGTATAATATGAGAAAGCAGGCAAGAGCAATAATAATAAGAGAAGTTAGGGAAGGTTATGAAATTCCTGTTGGAGTCTGGGAAGTCAGGGAAAATGTAAGGGCTGCTTTCAGAAAACAACCAAAAAAATTTAATTCTCTCAAAGAACTTCTACTAAACTTAAAAACGAGAGTTAAACCAGAGGAATATATAAAGAAAAGCAAGTTATTGGAGCAAAAGAGAATTTTGGATTTTTAAAGTTCTAATTCATTTAGTTTCTCCCAACTATTTTCATCCAGGACCACAATTTTGTTATCTCCAACTATATATAAGTAATCATCCAGATAAATACCTCTTTTTGCACTTATATCAGTTATTACTTTCTCAAGTTTTATTTCGTAGTTTTCATAAGAGAAAACATATCCGCCCTTACTTCCAGGAAGGAAAAATATTTCATGTTCTTTGTCAAGCAGGAATGCATGATGAGTATTTAAAATATCAGACCAATGCTCCTGTACTCTATATTTACTAACTTCTTCAGGATTTTCTGGGGAGGAAACATCAAAAAGAGAAATTTTAACTTTTGAGCCTTCTTTTCCTATACCCAATATTTTATCTTTTTCTAGAGGATGCAAATAAGATGAATAACCAGGGATTTTCAATTTTCCTTTTATTTCAGGATTTGTTGGGTCAGATAAATCAACTACAAAGAAAGGGTCAATCTGTTTGAAAGTAACAATATAACCTTTATCTCCAAGGAATCTCACAGAATAAATTTTTTCCTGCAAACCATAATCTTTTATTTCTCCAATAATATTCAGGTTTTCATCTAAAACATACAAGTCATTAGTGCTTTCCCCCCGCACTCCAACTGTTGTTGCAACCCTCAAATTATTCTCAAATTCATCAAGAGAGAACTGATTTAGAGGTTTTCCTAGAATTTCTCCACTTGCTTCAAATTCCAAATCAAGGTTTATTTTTGCGATTCCTGTTTTTTCAAGTTCTCTTATGTGTTCCTTTAAATAATCTTCCATTCTGTTTGAAAATTCATTTTCCAGTTTTACACTCTCATCTCTACTCAATGAACTCATGTACTGTTCCAGGATTGTTTGTAATTCAGTCATTTTTGCCTGCCTGCTTATATCATATCCTTTCAACTTATTTATATCTTCAATTATATAAGAAGGAAACAAATCCTTACATTCATCATTTATGAAGTTACAAACTAATTTAACAAAATCTCCATTGTAAGAATAAGTTATATAAACCGCATTATTTGACATATAAACAACTGAATCACCTGAAGTGCCTAAAAAAGAAATTGAACCTTCTGTTTCACCTGAAGATGGATTTATTAAGAAAGTGTGATAAAGTATATCAACAGGAATTTTTTTAACAGGATGATATATTTTATTATACTTAACATGAACTGGATTTCCCTTACAAGTAAGGGGTATAATAGGGTAAGGGGTATATTGATTGATCTGATTCTTTGTTATTAAATATATTTTACCATCATAAAGTCTTGCTGAAACAAAACTACTGTTTAATTCAATTTCCCATTTCTTATCAGGATTCTCCGGGGAAGAAACATCATAACCATAAACTTTATCTCCGGAGAGAACTACTAAAATATTTTCATACAACAAAAGTTTCCCTGTATTGTTTATTTCTGCCAAATTTTTCAAATTATTTGAAGGAAATGCATTTACAACCTTTGTTTTTCTTTTATTTTCATAATGTCTTCTATATGTTCTGTATCTCCGACTACTTGGAGAAAAATAAATTTCCTTACCATTTGTTTTTACAATATCTGGCTCATCAATTCCAAGAACCTGGACATTTGTTTTAGAAACCCTTTCAGGTTCTGCTGTCTCTTCACCCAAACCTCTTTCTGATTTTATAAGAGCACCAGTTTGTTCTGCCGTTGCCGTAGCCCTAACAGATCCAGCCCCCACACCATAATGTCCCAAATTTGATGATTTTGCTGATTCTTTCAGATAGTCTCTGAATTCCTGTTCTGAGGAGAATTTTTCAACTCCTACAACACCAGATTCCTGATGTATTAAGACAGACTTAAACAATACAAAAGCTAACCCTAAAATAACCAAAATCACCAAGACACCAACAAACTTTAATTTTTCTCTACTCATAATTTAATAAAGATATATATAAAAAGTTTGATTTTCTCTTGCTCATAATTTAATAAAAATTATATATAAAACCTTATGCAGGGGTAGCCAAGTGGTCAAGGCTTTTTCTTTCAAGAAAAACTTTTAGGTCAAAAAGAAGAAGTTTACATAAAAAGGCGCAGGGCTAAGGACTCTGTCTGTTAGTCGGTTCGGGAGTTCGAATAAGGCTTTTCTTTTTAAAAAAAGAAAGTCCAACACTTCAAAGAAAACAAGTTTCGGGAATCTCCCCTCCTGCAGTTATTTTTTGGTATTAAAATTTAACATCTTGTACTTTGTAGGGATAAAAGATTATTTATTGTTGAAACCATAATTTTAAACACTAACTTATATTTTCCTCTTAATTATGGACGCAGAAATAAAGGCAAAACTTAAGGAATTAGAACAAAAAAAATGGATGAAATCTAATCTTATTTTTGAAGTTCTTGGTACAACTCAGGAAATTGTTGAGAAAAGTCTGAGAGAACATATTGAAAAACTTGAAAAAATAAAAACAATTTTTTTATACAAAAAGGACTTTAGCAAAATAGAAGAAGTTAAGAATCCAATGAAAAAAGTAGAAAAGGGTTATTCCCAGATTGTAGAAACTGATGTAATGGTTAAAGACTTAAAAACTTTGATAATGATAGCAATTTCTTATGGACCAAGTTCAATTGAAGTTTTGGAACCTAAAAAACTTGAGATTTCAGCAGGTGAAATACAAGATATTTCTAATATGATATCTGGTATTATTCACAAATTTGCTGCTTCCGGTCTTGGAGGAGTTGTTGCGACCCCAAAAAGATGAAACAGGTAATTCTTGTTAGGAAAGATTTAAAATTAGGTAAAGGAAAGATTGGATCTCAGGTTGCCCACGCAAGTTTAGGGGCTTATAGAAGAACAGAAAAAAAGAGAAAAGAGGATTGGGATAGAGAAGGAAGTAAAAAAATTGTTTTGAAAGTTGAAGACGAATCTAAATTAATTAAATTTCAGGAAATTGCAAGAGAAAAGAAACTCTCAAATTTTCTTGTTATAGATGCTGGGCTGACACAGGTTCCGAGAGCAACAATCACTTCTCTAGGGATTGGTCCAGCAGAGGACGAAAAAATTGATGAAATTGTTAAAGATTTAAAACTTCTATAATGAAGTTTTTTAAAAAAAGGCTTCAGCTATGTTATATTTAATAGGACTTGGTCTCTGGGATGAGAAAGATATACCTCTTAAAGGTCTGGAAATAGCAAAAAAATGTGATAAAGTTTTTATTGAGAAATATACAAGTTTCTGGAATGGTAATCTAAAAAGTTTAGGTATAAAAGTAGAGGAATTAAAGAGGGAAGACCTGGAAGATAATATTGATAAAATTCTAAAAAATGCTAAGAAAAAAGATGTTGCCTTGTTAGTTCCAGGAGACCCTCTAATTGCAACAACCCACATTTCTATTTTAGTAGAAGCAAAGAAAAAAAATATTAGAACCAAAATAATCCATTCGAGTTCAATATTTTCTGCTCTTGGGGAGACTGGACTGCAAATCTACAAATTCGGAAAAATCTCTACAATTCCTTTTTGTTATTCCAAGTCACCCTATAAAATTCTGGAAGAAAATTTAGAACAGGAGGCCCATACTTTGTTTTTGCTGGATATAACAAAAGAAAAATTGATGAGTTGTGGTGAAGGGTTAAAAATCCTTCTTGATTTGGAAAATAAATTCAGGAAAAAACTAATTTCAAAAGAAACAGAAATACTTGTCTTTTGCAAAGTTGGAAGTAAGGAACAAGTTTTAAAATATGATAAAATAGGAAAATTGCTTAATCTAAACTGCTCTCCCTGTGTTATTGTTGTCCCAGGAAAATTACACTTTCTTGAGAGAGAGTTTTTGACTTCTTTAAAAACTTAAAAATAATTTATGCCCTTGTTGTCTAGTCCGGTCAAGGATACCGCCCTTTCGCAGTCATTCCTTCTTCTAAAAAAGAAGGTCTGACAACCTAAGGAAACAAATTTATGTATTACACGCAAATAGGGAAATCTGAGGTATGAGAAAGGTTTGAGACTTTAAAGTCTATGAAATGGAGATAGGCGGGGACCTGGGTTCAAAGGCATCCCTTTCCTTTTAGAAAAAGAAAAGATGTTTGGAAATCCCAGCAGGGGCAATCTAATATGAGTAAAGTAAAAATTTATGTACCTAAGGGTATAAATGATGTTGGATATAAAACAAAGGATTCTGTTGGCTATGATATCTGCTCTCTTGAAAGGGTTAAAATTCAAGCAAAATCCAGCAGATTGGTAGATACAGGAATAATAATCAGAACAGACCAAAAAGATTTTTTCCCTGCGATATTTATCAGAAGTTCTCTCCCGGTTAAGAAAAATCTGATAATGCTAAATTCTGTAGGGGTTATCGATTTAGATTATTGCGGAGAAAAAGATTCAATAAAACTGAATCTTTATAATATAGGAGAAAAAGAAGTTGTCATTGAAAAAGGAGAGAGAATAGGGCAGATTGTTTTTTTGAGATTTGAGAGACCTGAATTAGAGGAAGTTTCTGATATTGAAATATTTGAAAAAAATAGCAGAGGGGGTTTTGGAAGCACAGACAAATAACTATTTTCCTTGTCCTCCTTTTGCTCCAATACTTGGTCTGATTTTTTCAGCACCTTTACCTTTCTTCGTTAGACCTCTGGATTTTTTTCCTGCAGAAGTTAAGCCCCTTGAAACCCTATTCTTGTTTTTCCTTGAGAGAATCCAGTTAATAGATTTATCATTTTTTATCTGGGGATGGTTTTTGTCAACTAAAATAACTTCGTACCATTTGCTTTTTCCATCTTCTCCAACCCAGTAAGAGTTAAGGACTTCTAAATTAGGAAATTTTTTTGCAATCCTTTCTTCTGAAATAACCTGCTTGCTTTTTTTTGCTGGGATTCTTGTCCCAAGTTTTGAAGGCTTTCTTCCTTTTGTTACCCTCTTTCTTACTCTTGTTCCCTTTTTGATTTTTACTCTTACAACAACAAAACCCTGTTTTGCTTTATAACCCAAAGTCTTAGCCCTATCTATTCTTGTTGGATTGTCTATTTTTGTGATAACTCTCTGTTTCCTGAAATCTATCAATTTCTCTTTGTATAACTTGTTTTCTTTGGGTTTTTTCCACGCTTTCTGAATATAGTTGCTGAATACCACCATAAAAATACTAAACTAATTAATATATTAGGTATATTATGAACGCGGTAGTAAAGTTGATAATTGGTTTGCTGGTGGCAATAGCAGGAATAGCATGGTATGTGTATCACAGTGCTTTTGAAGTAGTGGGATTGGTAGATTCTCTTTTTAGTCTGAAGATAATTCTCGTTGGTTCAATAGGACTTATTTTACTAGTTATAGGAGTGCTTGTAGTCTGGATTGAAGCAGAAGAAATCAGGGATACAATGAAAGAGAAAAAAGCGAAGGAAAAGGAGAAAAAAGAAGTAAAAGTTGAAAAACCAAAGAAAAGAAAGAAAAAATAATTTATTTTTCATTTTTAGATTTTTTAGTTTTTGTTTTATGGAGTAGAGCTAGTCCTTAAGAAATTAGGAATAGGTTTTTTATTTTTTTATTAGTTTATGAACTCTAACAATTCAGTTTCTTTAATTGAGCAACTGCCAAAAATAATTGCACAAGGCAAGAAAGAGGCTCAAAGAATATTGGATAGTCTTTCAAAAAACACTAAAATAACTTTGCAGACAAATGAATTGGTTTTGCCATCAAAAGACACTTCCGGGCTATTTAAAGGGAGAATTAGAGAAGTTGATAAAAGAGAGTGGTTTAACAGATTAATTTATGGAGATAACCTTTTGGCAATGCAGGCACTTTTGGCAGGAAATCACATTACTCCATCAATGCGTGGAAGTATAGATCTAATTTATATTGACCCCCCTTTTGATTCAAAAGCGGATTACAGAACAAAAATAACTCTGCCCAATGTTAAAAAGGGAGATGGAGAAGAAACAACAATAGAACAAAAACCAACAGTTATTGAGCAGTTTGCTTATTCTGATACTTGGAAAGATGGAACTGCAAGTTATTTAAGAATGATGATTCCTAGATTGGTTTTGATGAGAGAGCTTTTAGCAGAAAATGGTTCTATTTATGTGCACTGTGACTGGCATGTGGGACATTATGTTAAAGTTTTGATGGATGAGATTTTTGGAGCGGAGAATTTCATGAATGAGATTGTGTGGGTTTATAGTGGGGCTACTTCTCCAGGCATGAGAATTTTCGCTCGAAGGCACGAGAATATATTTTGGTATACTAAATCAAATGATTATATTTTTGAAGCTGATAGGATTAGGCAAGAATATAGTGAAGCATCCAAGAGGATGGCAGGAAGAAGGAAAATCTTTCACCATGGAAGAGAGCCAGTTGTAATTCAACTATCGGAAAGAGGGAAATTTCCTGAAGACTGGATTTACATTCCTACTGGTGTAGCTATGATTTCTGAACAAGTAAATTTTACTACTCAAAAACCCGAAGCTCTTTTAAAACGCATTATCCTTGCCTCTTCTAATCCTGGCGATATTGTTGCTGACTTCTTCGCTGGTTCCGGAACAACAGGAGCAGTTGCTGAAAAGTTGGGAAGAAAATGGATTATGTGTGAATTGGGAAAACCTGCCTGTATGATTACAAGAAAAAGATTAATCGACCAAGATATAAAACCCTTTTTATATCAGGCAATTGGGGATTATCAGAAAGAGCAGTTTGAAAAATCACAGTTTAGAAGAATTGGAGATTTAGCCCATGTTGTTTTAAATCTCTATGGTGCTTTGCCATTTCCACAACAAAACGGAACATTAAATAATTTAGGTTATATTAAACAATCAAAAACCCTTGTTTTTGTTGATTCACCAACAAAAATGACGGGATACAACACATTAAAAAAAGCTCAGGAGTTAAGATACAGATTTATGGGTGGGTGGAATAAAATTGTTGTTTTGGGTTGGAATTTTGTTAGTGATATTAGCCAGATAATAACTTCCTTGAATGATGATAAATTAGAAGTATTGGTTATTCCACCGGATTTATTGGACAAGTTAAAATCAAAGACCAGTTATGAAAAATTGATTAAAACAGGAAAATTAAGATTTTCTTCTTTACAGTATTTGACAATTAAACCAATTACAAAAAGAGAATATGATAAAGATAATTATGAGCTAACAATTGAACTTGATAATTATGTTTTATTATCTCCTGATGCTTTGCCTTTGGATGAGAAAAATAAAGAAAAATTACAAAAGGTAGTTTCCAAAGACCCTCTAAGTCTGATAGAATACTGGAGCATTGACCCAGAATATGATGGAGAAGTATTCAGAAGCAAATGGCAGGATTACAGGGAAAATATTGCGAATAACAATGACCCGCTTAGAGTCATTAAAAAAGCAAAATTGATTATCCCAAAAGACGGTAAAAAGAGAAAAATTTGCGTAAAAGCAGTTGATGTTTTTGGTTTTGAAAGTGTTGCTATTGCAGAGGTGATTTAAGATGGTTACATTTCTTGATATGATTTTACAATCCACCTTTCCAATAATTGCTACTATATTTATTGCCTTAGTTATATTTCTAATTACTAAATATCTTGAATTATTTATTATTGTTCCATTTTTTGAATTTAAAAAAGAACTTATCAGACTTAAAGTCAATTTACTTTTTTATAAAAATATATTTACAACTTCTTTTGAAAGTGAATCAATTAACGCAAAGTTTCGTGATAAGATAATTAATGCACAAAACGAAATAAGAAATAATTTGATGAATATTACAGCAAAATATGATAGACTAAAAAATCGCAAAGTTATTTTAAGTAGTAAAATTTTAACGGAAGACGAACTTAAAAAAATTGAAGAAAATGTTCTTTCTATTTCAAACAGTTTAGTAGTATATTTTAGAAAAAATAAGGATGCTATTGAACCCGGCGAACCTGAGGAAAGGAAAGATATGGTTAATCAAACAATAAAAATAATTAATAAATATGTATAAGTGAAAAATGGTAACTCCAACAAATATTGGGACAAGGAATATTCCTTTAAAATTTGCCAGAATTGTTACAGAGATGGCAAATAAAGAGTGGGAAGCAGGCATATTTTTAGAGAAAGTAACTCCGATTACAAAAGATTTATTAAAATTCTGGTTTTCTGATTCTTTTTGTGAAACAAGAAATATTAATTTTCATGAAGGACAGAAACAAGCAATTCTTAATATAATTTATCTGCATGAAATTTTAAAATGTAAAAATGTTTATGATATGTATATGTCAGCAAATCTAGAATCATTAACAGAAGTAGATATGCTGGACCTCAAAAAAGATAAATACAATTATTCAAAATATGGTGTTAAAATGGCGACAGGAACAGGAAAAACATGGGTTCTTCATGCTATCTTAATCTGGCAATATCTAAACGCAAAATATGAAGAAACTCCAAATGGAAGATATTCCAAAAATTTTCTTTTGGTTGCACCAGGATTAATAGTTTATGAAAGGTTACGGGATGCTTTTTTAGGTAAGGAACAGGAAGACGGAACAAGAGATTTTGAAAAATCAGATTTTAAAATGTTTGAAAATTTATTTATACCTCCTGCTTTTAGAGATATTGTTTTTGGTTTTATACAGTCAAATGTGGTTAAAAAAGAAGAGATTGGTAAAAAAGTTACTGGAGAAGGGCTAATTGCTATAACCAATTGGCATCTTTTGGCAGGTGTTGAAGAAGAAGAAAATTATGGAAGTCCCTTAGATGATCCTTCCAAAGTTGTAAAAGAGATATTACCAATCACACCGGGAACAACAGCAGGACATAGTTTAAATGAATTAGATAATAATTATTCAAAAGGAAAAGAAATTGAATATTTGAGAAACCTGCCAGATTTGGTTATTTTCAATGATGAAGCTCATCATATTCATGAAGTTAAAAAAGCAGGAGAAATTTTTGAAGTTGAATGGCAGAAAAGTCTGACTAAAATATCAGAAACAAAAAAAGATAATTTTATTCAAATTGACTTTTCTGCAACCCCTTTTAATGTAAGCGGTTCTGGCCAGAAAAGAACAAAACATTTTTTTCCGCATATTATAGTTAATTTTGATTTAGTGACTGCAATAAAAAAAGGGTTTGTTAAGACAATAGCCTTAGATAAGAGAAAAGATATTGCCGCTCTTCCTTTAGATTTTAAAGCAGAAAGGGAAGGAAAAACTGTCATTGGTTTGTCAAAAGGGCAAAAAATTATGATTAGAGCAGGACTCCAAAAACTCAAAATACTGGAAAAAGAATTTGTTGCATTAACAGCAGATAGAAATGGAATTTCAAATAAATACCCAAAAATGTTAATAATCTGCGAGGATACAAAAGTTACGCCTCAGATTATAACTTTCTTAAAATCAGAGGGTTTGTCTGATGAAGATGTTATGCAAATAGATTCTAACAAAAAAGGACAAATTCCACAGAAAGAATGGATAGAAATAAAGCAGAAGTTGTTTAATATGGATAAACATGAAACACCAAAAGTAATTGTTTCTGTTTTAATGTTAAGAGAGGGTTTTGATGTAAATAATATCTGTGTGATTGTTCCTTTGCGTTCAAGTACTTCATATATTCTTTTGGAGCAAATAATCGGAAGAGGATTAAGAATAATGTGGCGAGAGCCAGAGTTTCAAGAAATTAAAAAAGAAAATAGAATAAAATTGCTTGAAAAGAAAGAAGAGCCAAATAATTATCTAGATATTTTAAGTATAGTTGAGCATCCAGCCTTTATACAATTCTACGATAGTTTGTTAAGAGATGGTGCAATCGGAGCAACAACCGAAATACCAACAGACCGAAGAAGTATATTAGGAGATATAATAAAAGTTGGATTAAGAAAAGATTACAAAAATTATGATTTTTTCTGGCCAATTATTGTTAGAGACAAAGAAGAAAACTTAGCACCAAAAGAATTATCTTTTGAAAATTTAGCACCTTTTCCTATCCCTTTAGAAGATTTAAAGAAATTAGTTCATAGAGAAGGAGATACTTTCTATTCAGAGGAAATAACAGTTAAGACAAGATTTGGAGAATATTCTGTAACTGCGGATATTTTTACTGCAAAAAGTTATAACGAATTTATTGCCAGATTAGTAAATGGAGTATCCTCATTGGTTGTTGGTGAAAAGAATAAAAAAACCTTTCCAATGATGCAAGTTAATACTGTAGAAATAGCAAAACTAACAGATAATTACATAAAACATAAATTGTTTAATCAAGATTTTGACCCTTTAAAAGACAATAACTGGAGAGTCTTATTATTATCCAAATCAAAGATAGTTACCCACATTATTAAGCAAGTAAGTCAGACAATCTATGATCTTCAAAAGAATATAGAAATTACTGATGCAAAAGTGATCAAAAAATTCTTTTCTGAAGTTTCAGAGATTAAAATGAGGGAAAATTTTTCTTTAGATATCTCAAAAGTGATTTACGAAAAATTGGCTTATCCTTCACACAAAGGTGGATTTGAAAAGAGTTTTATTGAATTTGTTGACACAGACTCAAAAGTTAGAGCCTTTCTCAAAATTAACGAGAATTATCATGACTTTGCTCATATTTTTTATATTAGAGAAGATGGTTTATTAGCTCGTTATTACCCTGATTTTATTGTAAGAATTGATAATAAAATTTATCTTGTTGAAACAAAAGCACAAAAAGATTTAAGTAGCCAAAATGTAAAACAAAAAAGGCTGGCAACAATTGATTGGATAACTAAAATCAATGAACTAAAAGCAGAAGATAGAATGAATTGCACTTGGAATTATGTTTTACTCGGAGAAAATACTTTTTATGAAATGAGAGATAAAGGGGGATCAACAGAGGAGATATTAGAATATGCTAAGTTAACTAAGTCAAAAGTAGAAGGAACATTAGGAGATTTTGTTGAAGGTATGTGAAAAGGGTAAGGAAAAAAGAAAAGTAAGTTTTTGGGCAACAAAATCCACAGAAGATAAAATTTCATTCCATACTAAAAAAGGTGAGAAAGTTACTTTTTATGCTAAAGTCCTCCAAAAAGTTAAAGTTATCCTTTATGCTAGAAAAAGGAAGAAAAAATGAACGGTAAAGAAAAAAGTATAGAAAAACAAAAAATACAACTTGCTAAAGATATTCCTACACTTTTAATTTTACATAATTTTCTTATTTTTTTACTCTCTTCTTCAATCTCAAATGCTTCCTGAGTAATTTTTTCTATTTCCGAACCATTCATTTGTTCAAGAAAATTAATTGCCCTTTCTCTATTTTTTTCTAAACCTTTATGATATTTCCATTTTACTATCGTTATCAAATCTTCTTTTGTTAGATAATTCTTCTGGCTTATTATAGTCTCTATTTCTTTTTCTAAATCAAAGGATTCATTTTTACTGTTATACTTATCCAACCATTCTGATACTTCCTGGATTTGCATATTATTTATTGTATAACACCATTCAAAGCAGATGCTCCTAATTTTTGAAATCTTTCTCTTAGTCTATTTTCTTTTGAAATATTTTTAATCTGCATATAATTAATTAATCATAGATTATTTATTAAATCTATCCCTAATGTTAGTAAAGGTTTTTCCTATATCTCCTGCATAATTAATTTTAAGTTTTGCATTTTAATTTGCTCTAGAACTTCGTGCCTCTCGCAGTAAAATAGGGAAATTAAGGTAGCAAGTAAAGGTATACACAGATATGAACTTTCTCTGATTGTTTTTCTTCTAAATATTTTATCAATAATTGTTTATTATATTCTGAAATTCTTAATAATCTTCTATAACTAAGTTTTCTCTGATTGTTGTTTTTTATACTCTTTCATATATGCACCTTGTTTTGCTATCTCTCTAAGGAAAGTAACATATACAAAAGAGTTCCGCCTCAGGAAGGATTTCCGTAATCAAAATACAGGAGATAATATCTCTGCGAAGCAGGAACCTCCCTTTCTTTTGACTTTGAGGAATTTTCTTTTAGGAAAGAAAAGTCTTCACTCGAACCTTCGACCTCCTGGTTAACAGCCAGATGCTCCACCTACTGAGCTACTGAGGCATAATGTTAATAAAAAATTAAATTGTTATAATGTCGTTCTTTGACTTGATGGGCTTTATTGATATCGTTACAGGAATTCTGCTTTTTTTAAATTACCTAGAAAACCCAATCGCACTTATTTTGATTCTTTTTCTCTTTTTAAGAGGGATTTCTTCTTTTATCCCGATTCTGCCCACAATTACTCCTTTATTCATATTTCTATCCCTCTTGGATTTAATCATAGCCTTTCTCATTTTATTTTCTTACGGGTTTGGTAATTTAGTTATAATAATCCTATTTTTTTATTTCTTGATTAAAGGTCTTTATTCTGTTGCTTCTTTTTTTCTATTTAGATAATTATGTTCAAAAAAAAGAAATCTAAGTTACCATTACATACTATTCTAAGGCTTTCAAGGGAATTGGGTGCAGAAAGAATTAGCAAAGATACGGCATTATTTATTTCAGAATACTTGATTTCAGAATTGGAGAAAATTATTCAAAAAGCAGATAAATTTGCAAGACACGCAGACAGGAAAACAATAATGCTTAATGATGTGAAACTTGCTATTGAAAAAAATAAGGAGTAGTTATTTATGGCAGTCTATCAAACAGAGTTTTCAGGGAGTCCAACTTTAGGTCTACTGGGATTAATAACAGAAAGTGTAGGGTATCTTCCTGCAGAAGTTAAAAAAGCCCAAACCCAAAAAATATCAGAATCTTTAGAAGTTAAAATAAAGAAGATAAGTTTATATAATTCTTCCTTAATTGGATTATTTTCAGCGGCAAATTTAAAATATATGTTTGTTCCTGAACTTGTTTCAGACTCAGAGATAAAAAATTTAGAAAAAGAAGTTATAAAACTGACAGGAATATTTACAACCTTGGGAAATCTGGTTTTGTGCAATGACAAGGGTTGTATTCTCTCTCCTTATCTTGCAGAAAAAAAATATTTCTTTGAAAAGGAACTGAAACTGAAGACAGAGGCAACAACAATCTCGGATTTACCTTTTCCTGGAGTTCTTGCCACAGTAACAAACAAAGCTGGAATTGTGCATAAAAATTGTAAAGATGCTGAAATTGAAATTCTTGAAAAAACTCTTGGGATTGAATTTAAAAAACTGGAATTTTATGAGGGTTTCCCTGGAGCTGAAATTTTAGCAAATACAAAAGGAGCAATTATTCCAAAAAATTTAAAAGGTAAGGAACTTGCTGAGCTTCAGGAAGGCTTGAAGGTTTTTTAGCTTATTTCTCCTTGATAAAAGCTTCTCCATGAGTTAAAGATCCAAGTTTATCATAGACATCATTTTTCTGTCCTGCAGGGATTTCCAAATAACAGAAAAAACTTCCATCACTATTCCAGTTTTCCTTTAGGATTTTACCAAGAGATTTGATTTTTCCATAGGCAGCACCAGAATATTTTGCTGGAATTCTTATTTCCATCTTTAGATTTTCAATTGATAGAGGGATTTCTACTCTAATTTTTTTTATTATCTCCTGGACCTGCTCTTCAACACTTTTATAAAAAGTTATATTAATTCCTATATTTTCCATAGCTCTTAAAATTCTTTCAATTGGATGTGGTGCCTTTGTCTGAGGATTTATTGCTGTCTTTGAAATAATTGCCGCAATCTGCTTTTTCTTTTTATCCAGCATTTCATCTCTTAGTTCCTTTGGAATTTGTATTTCTCCTTCAATTATAATTTTTTTTGCAACTTCAATCCTGTTCTCAGTTCCAAAGTTTTTGTTTAAATCCTGAGAGGATACTTTTTCACCCCTCTCTATATCTGAAAATATTTCATCTGAAACAATAACATCTTCTACTATTTTTTTTCTTTGTTTGAACTCAAGAGCTTCCCTTGGATAAACTAAAATTTCAAATACTTCCCCACCTTTTTTCAGCCTTGTAGTTACAGGTTCCATAATATATTCAAAGAATATACCCTATTAAATATTAAAATTTAAAAAAAACTAAAAAATAAAATTATTTTTTCTTTTTAACAAATGACTTTTCTACATCACCAATATATTTATCTGCTTCCTTTGCAACAACCTCCTTCAATCCAAGACCCATTGCAATGGCAAATCCAAGACCAACACTTGCTATTATTACCAATAGTATGCTATTTACCAGCATTGTGTCTATCCCTATAACCGGCAAAGCCATTGCAATTGCTACATAAATTACAAAGAAGTTTACTATTCTACCAACTAACTCCCTATATTTTCCTTTGCTTAAGTTTATTTGCTCCTCAAAGAAATTACCCAAGATGTAACCGACTACTATAATTATTGCTGCACCAACAGCCATTGGTATGAAATTTACAATTTTATCCACAAACATTGCCAAGGCTATTATTCCCAAATATTGAAATGCTGCTTGTATTGCTACTAAATAAACTATCCAAGATCCTGCCACCTTAAAAAGGTAACTCAATTTGAATCCTTTACTTTTTATATACTTGTCCAACATTGCACCTCTGCAGATTTTTTCAATCACCACTCCAACAACTTTTCCTATTATATAACCCAATAAGAGAATTATCAATGCTCCTATAAGGTTAGGAAGAAAAGCAATTGTACTTTCTCCGAGATTTGTCAACAACATGGGTAGTGCTTCCATTACTGCCATAACTAATACATATAGATATATATATAAGAAAATTATACCTTAATAGCGTATTTTCCAGATAATTTGAAATTTAACTCTTTTGCAACATCACTTTCTTCAGGATTAAAAATAATAGCAATCCCCTGCCAATTCTCTGTTAACTCTTTTGTTTTACAAACTGGACATTCCTTTTTCTCTGTCAGCATATGACAAATCTTACAAGCTTTCTCAACCATAATTTAGTAACTAACTTAAATATACCTTCTCCTCTTTAACATCTTTTCAAAAACTTCCAAAATTTTCTCTGTTTCTCTATTTTTATAACCTGACAAAAAATATTTCCAGCAATTAAATTCTGGGTGAACTGCTCTGAAATTTTGAACTAAAGTCAGTAAATCAGAGGCTTTCTGCTCCAAACTTTTTGTTTCTACTCCGAGACCAAAGTCTATAAAGTAGAGTTCTTCATTTTTGACAATAATATTTGAGGTTGTTAGGTCTCCATGAATTATATCAGCCGAATGTATCTTTGAAATAGCTTCCCCGATTTTCTTGCAGAGTTTTCTATAATTATTTTTGTTGAGATATTCTTTTAATTTTTTTCCTTCAATAAATTCCATCCCTATTGAAAAATTTTTCACATCAAACAAGGTAGGAACTTTTATTCCAAGCCTTTTCACATCTGATAATAATTTTGCTTCTTTCTTTGTCCTCCTTTTCCTCAAAAAAACATCTAATTCTTTTTCTCTATATTTTTTGGAAATTCTCTCCTTGACTATTTTATCCCTATCTAAATAAATCTTTGCTTCTGCTCCCAGGGCAATAACTTTCATATTTATTTCATATTACCAACAATAAAAAGATGGTCGTGCTCATAAGGCTCTAAATCCAAAACTTCTAAAATTTCAAAATCTTTACTCAATTCTTTGATTGCTTCCCTATAAATTTCTTTAACTTCTTTTAGTGAATCTATTGCCTTTGCTTTTAGGGTAATTACAATAATTCCCCTCTCTTTCAGAAAAATCTTGTTTCTTTTCAGGATTTGAACCTGGTCTCTCTGGGCAATGTCTTCATAAATTAAGTCAACATTTCCAATCCACCCATATTTTTCTGGAAATCTTGCATCTTCAAGTAGGGGAACAACATTTGATTTTTTCTTCACTTTTTCAACTAAATTTGAAATTATTTTAGCAGAGATTTCAACTCCATAAATAAGTCCCTTGTCACCAACAATATTTGAGAAGTGAGAAAGTGTTGTCCCGTGAGCAGCACCTAAATATAAAATTTTCTGCCCTTTTTTTACAGGAAAATTCTGTAAACCTAGTAAAATCGCTGCTGCAGGTTTTGATTTATAGGGATTCCACTCTTCGAGATTCTTCCCTTTTGTATATAAACCATTTCCTTTTTTATGAACTCCTTTAAAAATCTCCATTATAGAATTATGATTAGAAAAACAAAACTTCCTTTTGGAATTCTTGAGAGCAGGAAGTTAATACAAAAATTGGGTTTTTGGTGGAATCCAGTTGAGTTTAAGTTGAAAAGGGTATAATAATATGTCAGAGTTGGACTTGGAAGAATTCGCCAATGTTGCGGATAGAATATATAAAAAGGCGTTGGAAGAAGGCCGATTGGCTGAAAATCCATCCAGAAGAGAGCTAAGAGCTATGGTCAAAAAACAGCCAGGAGTTGTCAAGACAGTACACAGGAATTTTGTGGCGGAAAGCGACCCAACTTCTAGAGCGGCTAAATTTACAAAAAATAGCAAAGATCACCTTTTTGGAGAGGAAGAGACGAAGCTCCTGGAGCAGTGTGAAGACTATCTCAGCAAAGAAAATCTTATCGCCATTGACAGAGTCGTAGGAAATAAAAATAGTGACACAACTGTGAGATTAATTGTACCCCAGAGTTTTGCTCACCTTGCGTATGGAGGCGGTAACCTCTTCCATGTGAGAAGACAGAAAATTGAGGAACCGGATTATCAGATGATCTTCTTCTTTGATGAGGCTTTTGAAGAGAATAAATCCAAACCCCTCCCAGAGAAAGATATTACAATAAGACTGGCAATTCTGGAAGACGGTAGGGTAATCAAAATAGTCAGGAATAGTAGTTACATAGGAGAATACAAAAAAGGAGTTTTTGCTGCTGAGGATTGGGGAGCCAAAGTCAAGAAAGGAGGCTTATTCCTCCATAGTGGCTGCCGTGAAGATTATCTTCAGTCAGTACATGGTGATTACAGAAAAGTTCGAACTCTGCTGATGGCTCTCTCCGCCAATGGAAAAACAATTCTGACCTCCAAGATCCTGGCTAGAAAGCAGGGAGAAAAGTCATGGCTCATTCAGGATGATGGAGGTACTCTCTATCCTGATGGTTCATTTTATGGCTTTGAGGCAGGGGGGACATTCGTAAAAACAGAGGGTGTTAACCCCAGAGACCACATGGAGATCTATTACGGCCTGATGAAACCCGAAACTTTATGTGAAAACGTTTATGTAACAGAAGAAGGGGATTTTGACCTCTATAATTTTGAGAGGACCTCCAACGGTAGGGCAGTTATACAGAGAAGAGACTTCATGCATGCCAGCGACCATATCGATGTGGACAGAGTAGATAACCTCATCTTGATAACCAGAGGACCGACTATTCCTGCTATATCTAAACTGACTCTGGAACAGGCTGCTGCTCTGATGGTAGTTGGACAGGCGATGGAATCCTCTGCAGGAGATCCAACTCAAGCAGGTAAGATCAGAAGTGTTTTTTTCTACGACCCATTCGTTGCCGGTGATAGAGCTTACCACGCCAACAGATTTTATGAAATATTGAAGGGAATCCCCAATGTCAAGTTCTACCTGCTCAACACCGGTGGTATAGGTGAGGGTCATTCCTACCAAGATATAAAGCTGAAGCAGACCGTTTCTATACTGGACTCTTTATTGAGAAGGGGTCTTGAAGAATGGATAGATTCACCAACCGGTTTTAAGGTACCCAAAGCAGTTAGATACGTAGATGACGTTTTCTTACACCCGGAGAAGCTCTACTCCAAATCTGAATTCAATGAGAAAAACGAAGAGATAAAAAGGATTAGACAAAAAGCAATCGAAAAAGTTGAAGAGGGCCTGCATCCAGATATAAAGAGCGTATTTGAGGAGTAGCCATAAATTAATCTTTATACTTTAGAAATAGTTCTGAAAGTGACGAGCAAAAAAGTTTTCCCCTCTCTTATAAACCCCTCTAAAAATCTCCATTATAGAATTATGATTAGAAAAACAAAACTTCCTTTTGGAATTCTTGAGAGCAGGAAGTTAATACAAAAATTCTCAGAGAACCCTAAAATAGCAGCAAAGCAATTTTTAGAGAGGGAAAATGAGATAGTAGTTCTTAAAGAAGAATTAGAAGAATTATTTCCATATAAAAACTTCCAGAGGTGGATGAATGAATTTGGAATTGCCCTAACAAAATTGAAATTGAAAAGTAGAGGAAAGGATGAAGAAAAACTTATTTTAGCTTCAAGGACTCTCGATGAATTAACTTATAACATAAATGTTCTAAGAAATAGGGAAAAAATTCTGTCAAAATATGGGATTTATAAACCAACAATTGGAAATACAGAGAAACTAAAAGATAAATTGGAAAATGAGGTTAAAGACGGAGTTAAAAAAATTGCACCAAATTTATCTACTCTTTTGGGTCCTATCCTTGCTGCAAATCTAATTGCCAAAGCAAGGGGGTTGAAAAACCTATCAAAAATGCCTTCCTCTAAAATCCAGATTATAGGGGCAGAAAAATCTTTATTTAAATATCTTGAAGAAAAGCAGAAAATCCCAAAGTATGGAATGATTTTCAAATCAAATTTTATTCAGGAGGCAAAAAAAGAAAATCGAGGGAGAGTTGCCAGACTACTTTCTGCAAAAATAATGGTTGCCTCAAGACTAGATTATTTCTCTGATGAAGACAAAAGTGAGGAAATCAGAGAAGAATTAACTAAGGAACTTGAGAAAATTAATAAGTGATTTGTTTTTGTAAATTATGCTCCTCCTAACTTCAGATTTTCACTTAGGCTATGGTTATAATACAGAGAGAGAAAAAGACTGTTTTTCTGTTTTGGATGAGATTTTAAAAGAGCAAAATGATTTAATCCTTTTTGCTGGAGATTTATTTGATTCAAGAGTTCCAAGACTGGAAGTTCTGGCAGAAGCGATGCATTTTCTCTCAAAATTGAAAGATAAGAAAAGTGAAATTAAATTTATTGAGTGCGACAAGGAAATTAATATGAGAGCTCTGCAAGGAGTTCCTTTTATCTCAATTTATGGGAATCACGAGAGAAGGGCAAACCTAATAAATCCGATTCAGAGCCTTGAAAACGCTGGTTTGCTGATTAATCTCCACTGCCAGAAAATTGTTTTTGAACTAAAAGGAGAGAAAATAGCTATTCATGGAATGAGTTATGTTCCAGAGAAATATTCAAAAGATGTTTTGGAGGAATGGGCTCCGAAGCCTGTTCTAAATGCTAAGAATATTCTCTTACTACATCAGAATATTGAGCCTTTTGTTTATTCTCCTCTCGAGGATGTTAACTTGAAAATTTCTGATTTGCCAACTGGTTTTGACATTATTCTGGATGGTCATATTCACTGGAAAAATGAGGTTCCTTTGAAAAATGGAAAATTACTAATGGCTGGAAGCACAATTCCTACACAGTTGAACAAAAAAGAGTCTGAAGTTAGAAAAGGTTATTTTACTTTAAACAAAGAATTAAAGTATAGGGAGATAGAACAGAGAGACTTTTATTTTAAATCAGTTGAGACAAAAGAAGAGATAGAGGAATTCCTTGAGAACCTTCCAGAGAGAAAATTAAAACCAATCATCAAAATAAAAATAAAAAATACAAGCCATTTAGATTTGAATATAATTGAAAGAAAATACAGGGAAAAAGGAATTCTGATTTTCAAAAAAGAGATAGAGAAAAACTTTGAGAAACAGAAAACAGAGATTTTTAGAAAACAACTGAGTGCTGAAGAATACGGGCTGAAATTGCTAAAGGAGAAAAGTAAATTTATGGATTCAGAAGAATTTTTAAATTTGATTATTGAAGATAATACAAAAGGTGTTGAGAAACTTTTGAGGAAGAACTTTGAAAAATCAGAAAAGGAAAAACAATTTAGTTAAAGTTTATTATTAATTAACAGTATGGTTTATATATTTCTTTGATAAATGTTGGAGGAGACCTTTATGCTTCAGTAATAGGTGGTTTCTCAGTTAGAATTGGATTGAAGGAGGATCTAGATGAAAATTGCTTGTATGCTGAAGCTGGTATTAACTTTAAATATTTGGAAAAGGTGGGAATCAATCCTCACGAAAAATGTGTTGTGGTACATAACAGAAAGGAAATACCTTTTGAAATATCTCCTATAGATAAAGAATATAAAGAGTTTCGTTTATCTAAAAATGGAGAAATTGTTTTACCAGAACCATTTAGATATACATTTCATAAAGGAGAAGGTATTTCTTTAAATTTTGGACCATCCAGAAAATTGAGTTTTAAACCAGAAGATTTAGAAAAACTAGTAAGATATATGTCAGGAAAAAACAACTTTATCCCCTAAAACACTAATCCTACATTCACCTAAACAGGAACCAGAATCGTTTAACCTTATTCCGCAACTATAAACAGAAGAACCAATTATTTTTAATGGATTTGTTTCTATTTTAAACTCTCCTATATCTATCTCAAATTCACCTTCTTTACCATCCAAATTCTTCAGAAAAACACAGATTTTCTCTGCCTGTACTTTTTCCAACTCTGCATTATTCTCATAGACAAAATCGTTTGTAAAATGATAGATTGAGATAAAAACTATAATCCCGACTGCGAACAGGAGAACATAAACTACTGCAGGATATAAGCCCTTCATTATTAATATTTTTAAGAAATTATGAAAGCAGTTATTTCGATGAAAGGAAAAAGTTTTCAGAGAGAATTTGACTCAAACATAATCTACGGAAAGAAAATTGGAGAGAAATTAGAAGGAAATATCTTTGGTTTGGAAAAATATGAATTACAAATTACAGGTGGAAGCGACAAACAAGGATTTCCAATGAGAAAAGGGGTAAAGGGAATAACAAGGAAAAAGTTGGTTCTGTCTGGTAGTGTTGGGTACAGACCAGAGGGAAAAGGAGTCAGGAGAAGGAAAAGTATTAGAGGAGAAACTATTTCAGAAGAAATAGCGCAAATAAATTTAAAGGTGATAAAAGAAGGTTCTAAAAAATTTGATGAATTTGTGAAAAAAGAAGAGGTTGAAAAACCTTTAAATGAACCAAAAGAAAATAAGACAGAAAAATAAAAAATTAATTAGACTTTAAATTGGGCAATTTCTTTGATTAAATCAACATGAGTCAAGAAGATTGTTCTGCAGCAGTATCTTGTAATCCCCAAACTATCCAAAATTTTAGCAGACTCTTCACCTGCTTCAACTCTTTTTTTGTATTCTTCCCAAAAATGACCAATTACTTTTCCGCAAGTGAAACACCTAACAGGAATTATCATACTTTTATTTGTTTTTAATTTTTAAATACCAGGTTTTATTGGATAGTTATGGCAAAAAGTATAGTAACAGTTATTTTGGTGGTTTTATGTCTTACAGCTACCATTTTCGCATGGACTTCAAATACAGAGCAGATTTTTAATGATTATGGTTACTCAACTGAGACTTTGCTCTCAGGAAAATTTTATGTTTTAATTACTTCGATTTTTCTACATTCCAATCTTGACCATTTATTGTCCAATATACTAGTTTTATTAATTTTTGGTTTAGCATTAGAAGAAGAAATTGGAAAAAAAAGATTTCTGATTTTATTCATTGCAGGGGCTTTTTTAGGTGATTTGCTTTCTTCTTTTATTTATTCTTCTACTCAGATATCTGTTGGAGCCTCTGCTGGAATTTTTTCAATAATAGCTGCGGCAATTTTAATAAAACCAATAAAAATGGAAGTTTTTGTCCCGATTCCTTTAGGAATTATTGGTATTGGATATTTAGTTTATGCAATTATAGGATTAATAGCAAACTATCCTCCGAATGTTGCCCATATTGCACACATAGGTGGAGCTTTTGTAGGACTTTTCTATGGTTTTAGAGTTAAAGGTTCAAGAAGTTCCTTAAGAATCCTGATAGCACTTTTTATCCTGTTTTTATTTGTCCCTTTTATCTGGAATTTCTGGGTTTTGATTAGTAATTCTATTTTGGGTGTTTTTTCTTGAAATTTACAAATAAATATATTTAAATTATAATTATGGTACTTGAATCAATAGTTCCGATGTTAAGTTCATGGCTGGTTCCATTTATAGTTGCAGCAGTTGTATTGATGATTTCAAGCGGAATATTTGATAGTTGGGATTTATCTCCAGTACGTTCAATTATAATTGCTTTCTTTGCTACTACTTTACCTTTTATCCTCTCAACTTTTTTAAGTCCTTATCTCTCTTTTTTCTATGCAATTCCATTTGGTGATATGATACTCAGTATTATCTGTTGGATTATTTTAGTAATGCTCATCTCTGATGCAGACTGGGGAGATAAACTAAAAATTGCGGTTTTAGGATTTGCTGTAACACAAGTTATTTTGTTTGCTCTGCCTTATTTTGGGATTCTTTAGGTTTTAATTATCTATTTTTCTTTGGTTCTTCCTTCATCATTGCTTCTTCTCTTTCATGTATCTTCCTTCCTGAGTTCTCTGTCACAATATTCACTTAAGTTTTCGCAGTTGCTTTTTTGTGTACACTCTGATGTTGTTGGGTTCTAACGGATTTTTCAGATTGTCCTCAATTCGCCCGCGTCAGTTAGTTTTTTTAATCTCTTCTTGGAGTTAATAACTCAAGATTTAGATCATCTAGCTCATCTATCTTCTGTGACAATTCACCATATCTGTTTAGGGTTCTGTGTTTGCATTACTTCTAATTTTTTTATATCTTCTTTTATCTCATCCCTTAAAATTTCTATTTCCCTCTTCTCTTTTTCTCCTACCATTTTACAAATTTTCCTCTTTTTCTATTTTTCTAACTTTTTCCCTAATCTCTTCTAAACCCCTTTTTCCTGTATTGTATTCTTCTTCAGGCTTACCTTCTTCCTCTCTCTCTTCTTCAGGCTTACCTTCTTCCTCTCTCTCTTCTTCAGGCTTACCTTCTTCCTCC
>JAGXOI010000002.1:0-2177 GCA_023659975.1 Candidatus Aenigmarchaeota archaeon LH_S4 | reverse complement strand
CCTCTCTCTCTTCTTCAGGCTTACCTTTAATCTTACTTTCTATCTCAGAAAGACTTTTCTCAACAGAGCCCAAAATTCTACCTTTGTCAAAACGGGAGGAGACTCTTTTTTCTTCAACAGTCTGTAAATCATCTTCTATACCATCGAGTTCATCTAACAATCTATCTCTTTCATCACCTGCATCATTTTTCAAAATTCTTAGTCTTAACTTACACCATCTTTTCCTTAAACTTCGTAAATGATGGATAAATATCTGACCTAAAAGATTTATTTTATTAGCATTCTTTACTTCTTCTCTAACTTCCTCAATTTGACTCTTAATCTGTCCCATTGCCTCTAACCTGCTTCTCCTTCTTGTAATTTCACTTTCCTGTTTTTCAAGAGGTCTTAAAGTTTTTTCTATGTTATCAAGTTTATTTAATAATTTAGAATTATTTTCCCTTTTTAGAGACCTATATCTATATCTACACCAATATTTTCTAGCTTTTCTTACTCTATAATCAAACAAGAGAACCATAATTTAATCTTTTTAATATAGTTAAAATTTATCCACCAAACATCTTTGTCAAATCACCCATCCCCCTAAATTTCTTCATCTGTTTTGGGTTCATTTTTTTCATCATCTTTTTCATTTTTTTGAAGTTTGATAAAAGTTCATTCACTTCCTGAACTTTTGTTCCACTTCCTTTAGAGACTCTCTCAACCCTTGAACTCTTGACTATCTCTGGTTTTTCCTTCTCTTCTTTAGTCATTGAATCAATAACATATTTCCATTTTTTCATCTTTTCTTCCCCAACATCCAAGGCATCTGTTGGCAATTTTAACTGTCCAAATCCGGGAATCATATCAACTATTTTTTTTATTGAGCCCTGTTTCTGCATCTCAACAAGTTGCTGATAAAAAATATTTAAATCAAGTTCACCTTCTGCAACTTTTTTTGCTTCCTCTTCCTGAACTTTAAATTTCTCAAGTAAACTCTGCAGGTCTCCGAACCCAAGCAGTCTTGAAACAAATCTCTCCGGAACATACTTATCTAAATCCTGGACTTTTTCACCAACACCTAAAAATTTAACCTTAGCATCTGCTATTTTGCAGGCAGTCAAAGTTGCTCCCCCTTTTGCTGTTGCATCCATTCTTGTAACAACAACTCCAGTTATGTTAACAGCGTTCTTAAACTCTTCAGCCTGTTTCCTTGCATCCTGACCCAGTTCAGCAGGAATAACAAGATATTTCTCTTCTGGTTTAAAAATTTTATCTATTTCCCTGATTTCCTTTACCAGTTTTTTGTCCAAAGCATCCCTACCAGCAGAATCTATGATTGTAACTTTATTCTTCTGCCCTGTTAGTTCTTTCTCAGCTTCTTTCAGATTTTTTCCATTAAGTACTGGAACATTAACTTGTTCTGCAATCTGTTCAAGTTGCTCAAAAGCTGCAGGTCTTGAAAAATCACAACCAACTAAAATAGTAGGCAAACCATGAGTCTTATAAAAATAAGCAAGTTTTCCCGCAACTGTTGTTTTCCCACAACCAAACAAACCTAAAAGCAAAATTCTGTGAGGAGTCAATTTTATTTCACTTTCCTTCCCACCCAGAATCTCAACCAATTCATCATAGATTAATTTTATAATATATTCTCTTTTTGAGACCCCAGCCTCAGGCTTTTTCTTGGATTTTTTTCTTACATTCTCAGCCAACTTGAAAACCAAATCTACATCAACATCTGCCTGCAACAGACACCTTTGCAAATCTTTTATAATCTCCTCAATTTCCTTGTCAGAAAAACTCACCATAGCAGAAATTTTCCCAACAAAACCTCTTAATCTATCAGCCAAGTCCACCATAATTTAACTGTCTTTTAAACTTTTGAAGCATTTCTCAAAAGACTCTTTATATTTACTATAGAGAATTTAAAAGAAGCTTTGATATAGATTTTCACCAATTATAAAAAATAATGGTTATGGATAGAAAAAATTGTATTGAACTGATCAACAAAAACATAAAGGAAAAAAACATAAGAAAACACTGCTTTGCTGTTGGTGCAATAGTAATCTACTCCACAACTAAAGTTGGGAGCTTTCCATAAGTTGGATAGAGCTACACTGTAGACTTTGCTAATCCAACATCATTTGGACGCAACAACCCGATTACTGGGATTGGCTTCCTGGAATACTGGATTC
>JAGXOI010000029.1 GCA_023659975.1 Candidatus Aenigmarchaeota archaeon LH_S4 | reverse complement strand
TACAGGATATAATGGAGCCCCAAGAAAAACCAGGAGTTGCTTGGATAGGGGAGAATGTCTTCGGGATAAATTAAAAATTAGGCACGGTACAAGATATGAAATCTGTAGAGGTGTTCACGCAGAGCAAAATGCAATAATAAATGCTGCAAGAGCAGGGGTTAGCCTCTTAAGGGGGGATATGTACATCTATGCTAGGGATAAGAATGAAAAAGAAATAGATAGTTATCCTTGTTTTATCTGCAAAAAAATAATTATCAACTGTGGCTTAAATAGAATTATATGCTCGATGAAAAATAGAGAGATTAAAATCTTTAAAGTAGAGGATTGGGTGAAAGATTGGCAGGAAAAAGATATAGTTGATGACAAACATCAATATGGTACAGACCTGAATTTTAATGATGGGTACACAAAACTAAACAATTTACAATATAAATAATGATAATAGGATTAACAGGAAAAAATGGAGCAGGAAAAACTGAGGTTGCAAATTATCTAAAATCAAAAGGTTTTAAGAGTATTTCCCTCTCTGATATTCTAAGGGAGGAAACGAAGAAAAAGGGCTTGAATGAAAAAAGAGAAAATTTAATAAAAACTGGAAATGAGTTAAGAAAGAAATTTGGTCCTGGAATTTTATCTGAATTAGCATTGAAGAAAATTAAGGAAGAAAAGAGGGTTGTTATTGATAGTATCAGGAATTCAAGTGAAATTGTGGAACTTAGAAAGAATAAAGACTTTTTGTTGATTGGAGTAGATACCCCAATTGAATTAAGATATAAGAGAGCAGTAGAGAGGGAAAGGATAGGGGAAAATATTAGTTTTGAAAAATTTAAAGAACTTGAAGAAAAAGAAAATTCAGGTAAAAGAGAAAAACAACAATTAAATAAATGTCTTAATTTAGCAGATAAAATAATTGAAAATAGTGGGACAGTTGATGAACTGAAGAAAAAGGTTGATAGAATTCTTTCTAAACTCTAAATCTTTCTACTTCTTCTCTTTCAGGTTTTTCAACTTTTTTTATCTTCTCTAAATTTTTTCCATATTTCACAATTACATTTTTTTCATCTGAATAAAACAAAGTAAGTTCCGCTGCTAATTTTATCCCCTTCTTGGTTTTTCTTCCCTGTAATAAAGTTGTTGGACCTATTCCCTCAACTTCAAAAATAAAATCTTCCTTCTGTTTAAGTTTAATAATTTTGTTGTTTTCTTTCTCATTCCGTCCAACAACAATTTTATTTTTTCCAATTCTAAAATGTCTTCCAACTTTTAACAATTCCAAATCTTCCAAGGAAATTCTTTTTTTGTGTTCAAACAAGTCTTTTAATTTCTTTGCAAATTCCCTATCTGCAAGCAGACAACCTCCAGCAGGAGTTAGGAATTTTAATTTATATCCTTTTGCAAGTTTTAGTTGTTTTCTTCTACTCCTTCCTCTAATTCCCAAAAGTTTTTCTCTGTCAACTTCATAAATTGTTTTAGGAAACTCTTTTGCTGAGAGAGGCCTCAAAATTTTATTTTCCAATTTCGCTTCTTTTTCCAAAAATTTTAAATCTTTAAATTTCTGGGACTTTGGTCTTTGTCCAACAACTTCTCCTGTAGCAATTATATTGTTTTTAGCAATTTTCTTTACTTCTCTCAACATATACAAGTGACAATCCAGACAAGGATTCATAGCAGAGCCATATCCATATTTTGGTTTTCTCAGAATATTTAAATATTCTTTACCAACTTTTTTAACAATTAACTTAAAATTCTGTTCTTTTGCAACTTCCTTACAGAAATCAGGACTTCCAAAAAAAGGAGAGACAAAATGAACTCCAACAACTTTTATACCCTGCTCCTGAAGTAATTTAATTGCCAAAATAGAATCCAAACCACCAGAATAGAGAACATAAGCAAGCATATATAGATTTAGAAGTTAAATTACCAATCCCTAAATTTCCTACTGATTCTATCTTCAGGCCTATAATTTATTATTTTTCCATCTACAATAATTTTTTCTGGCAGAAACTTAAACCTGCAGATTTTCTTCTGCACTTTTTTTGTCTTTTCCTTCCACTCAATCTCAAACATGTTTTTTGTTTCATCAACAATTCTACCTTTTATCCCAACAAGGTTTTTATTTTTACTATCCACAATTTCAACTTTTCTTCCGATAAATTCACCTCTAAGAAAATCAATAATTTCATCTTCCATAATCTAAGTCCTAATAAAATTATCTCTCACAAACTTTTTCAGTTGCCAGATAAAAGAGATAAAGATCCAATTCTGCCAGAGATATATTCAATTTTTCACCAATTTTTTTAACTTTATTTTCTATTTCTAAATACTTTTTCTTTGTGAGTGTTTTTGGAGTTTCATCTATAATTTCATATCTCAACAGAATCCTCAAAACATGCCTGTCCAAAATAGCAAAATTTCTATAACCTATATTTCTCAAAAAGTGTGAAGCTTCTTTGAAACCCAAACCTTTGATATTTTCAGCCAACCATTCTCTTGATTCTTTTTCCTCTGATTTAAGAATGTTTTTTATTTCACCAATATATTTTCTTCCAGAAATTATATAATCTGTTCTTTTTTTATAGAATCTATACCCGGATACTTTCAATTTATTTCTTAACTCATCTTCTGATAAATTTAAAAAATCATATTTGATTTTATTCCACACCTTTTCTGTTTTTTCAATAGAATTGTTTGCAACTAATATACAGAAGCACAATTCAATAAAATGTTCTTTAGAATTATTTTTGTCTACCCTGAATTCTTCTAAGCGATTTTTTATCCTTTCCTCAATTTTTGGTTTTAATAATTCAATTCTTTTGATTAATTTATCCTCCATAATCTCCATTTGTTATCCACAATATTTTTACTTTTGAACAGATGAGATTCACAATCACAGTCAGAAGAGCAAAAATTTTTTATTGGGATTTCTGTTTTTATTAACTTTTTTGCAGTTCTGCATTCCTCAGATTTTCCTGCTTTTTTATAAAGCACTTTTACAATTTTTGTAAATTTGTTTGTAGTTAGATAATCAATGTGCCATCTCAGTTTTTTATTTTTGGATTTGTGTCTTGCAATTCTCTTCTCTAAATTATTCTGGGCGGAGCCAACATAAGCATAAGTTCCTCTTTCAAAATTGATTTCTCCCAAAGCACCAACTTTTATTTTTGTATCTCTACTAATCGAAATAATTAAAATATATATTCCTTTCATTAATTAATTTTTTAACTTAAAATTCTATCACAGAATCCAAGTAAGTTAACTCAAAATACAGAGAGGCTATCCTGCTCAGAACTACCACTTATCAAAAACACTCTTATTACCAGACAAGTCCCAGTAATTGGGCTTTTGCGTCCAAGTGAAGTTGAATTAGTAAAATCTACTGTGTAGCTCTATTCAACTTATGGAAAGTTCCCGACTTTAGTGAGGGGGTAGATTACTTAAATACTAAGTTCCTTTATTATTTTTTGAATTTTCTTTTTTAAATTTTTCCAACTAATTGAAATATTTTCAGTATAATAAACATATTTAAGTCTACCATTTTCTACAATTTTCCTGTTTATAAAACCGAGAGTCATCAAATTTTTTAGTTGGGTTCTGATAGTTTTCTCAGATAATTTTAAACCCCCCTTAATCTGTTTTATGGTGCTTTCTTTTTTCAGCAATAAAAACTTATATATTTTTCTCTCTTGTTTTCCAAGGTTAATATAATCAAAAAAATTATCCAACTTATTTGTTTTTTTTCTCATAATCTAAAGGATTTATACCTTCTTCCATTAACTTTAAGTAAGGCTCAACTTTTCTAAGAGTATAATTTGTCATAATTTCAAGACCTTTTCTCTTTATCCATTTTGTTTTATATAAATACTCTTTTTCCAAGTCCTTTATCCAATAAAAATTGTGTCTCCAGCAGAGAGCAAGAAGTTTCCATTGTTCCTGAGTAAACTTACTTGTTTTAAAAAATTCCTCTTCTTTTAAGACTCCTATTGGAACAAAAAATAGG
Organism: Candidatus Aenigmarchaeota archaeon LH_S4; assembly: GCA_023659975.1. Lineage (GTDB taxonomy): Archaea > Aenigmatarchaeota > Aenigmatarchaeia > QMZS01 > QMZS01 > QMZS01. The sequence continues at coordinate 4,245 of JAGXOI010000029.1, read as the reverse complement.
GGAACAATAAAACAATAGTCTGATGATAAAGTTTCGTCAGTAGTTAAAACAATTTTTGGCATTATTTACATAAGTAAAAAAATTACCTATATAAGTAATTTATGTATTAATATAATGACAAATTTAGGTTCGTATTTCAAACTTTTAAGAATAAGAGGCTGGCTTGCCTTTTTTCTAATGACTTTATTTGGATTTATGATTTCAGACTGGTTTTTATACCCAGCAATAGATACTGGTATATTTTTTTTAGTTTTTCTTCTATTCTTAGGTTTTAGTTTCTCTATAAATGATTGCTTTGATGTGAAAGAAGATAAATCAAGTAAAAAGAAAAATCCAATAGCAAGAGGGAAAATAAGTTTTAGAAGAGCCTTAATTTTTTCTATATCTCTTGGACTTCTTAGTTTACTCTTATCTACACATTATGGATTAAAAGTTTTTCTGTTTTATTTCTTGTTAATCTTCTTATCTTTTTTTTATTCTTCACCTCCTCTAAGGTTTAAATCAAAGATTTTATTGGATATTCTATCACATGGTTTATTTCTTGGTTCTTTTTTATTCCTTTTGCCTTTAATAATTTTCGGGCCTAACCTTGGATTATTTCAATATTCAATAGCATTTTCTATTTTTTGGTTCTCGGTAATAATAGAATTGAAAAATCATCTTAGAGATTTTGAAGGTGACAAAAAAGCCGGATTAAAGACAACGGTTTGTATTTTAGGGAAACCAAAATCAGAAACTTTACTTAAACTTTTAGAAATTTCTTATCCTGTAACTCTTCTTCCAATTTTCTTATTTTGCCAAGATTTTTTGTTATCTTCCTTATTTACATTACTATTTTGTTTGTTTCTAGTTGAAGAAAACTATAAACTAAGTAAATATCTCAAATTACCTTACAATCTGTTACAGAGGTTTATTGCTTTATTATGGGGAGTAAGCAAATCAGTTTTTAGTTAATTCTTATTCTCCCTTATAACTTAAAATACTTAAAAATAAATTCTCAAGATTTATTGTTCCCTGCCCGCTTTTTCCTTTTATTTTAAAAGGCTTTGTGTAACCCTCTTCAGAAAAAAATATTTCAATACATCCCATCCACTTTTTATTGAAAGGCTGGTAAGATTCAAATTTCAGAAATTCTTTCCCATCTATCTCTTTCATTACTACCCTATATTTCAAACCAAAACCTTCTACCAGATTTTTGAAAAACTCAACAATTTTATCCTTTGTATTATTATAATTTTCAGGATTATCAAAAAACACAAAATTCAGTTTGAGATAATCCAAATAATAAAAAAATTGTTTATCTGTTGTTGTACTTTCAAGAGCTTTGTATAAAGTTAATGGGATTTCATTATAAAGCAGGCCAATATTTTTTGTTTCAGCTCGTGGGACTTTTCCGGTAAGATAATAAAATTCATAAACTTGTTTTAGGTTAACAGGCTTTGTTACATATTTGGAAAAAATTTCTTTTGGGATTAGTTCTACAACATCATTCTTTTCAAGTATGTTTAAAGGAGTAAAAAGAGGAACAAAAATTTCCTCAGCCTTAAATTCTTTTTTTAGTTCAATCAAAATTTTTTCCCTTAAAGCAGAAATTTTTTTGGAGCCTTTTGGCAGGTAAATATTTTCTCCTTTGATAATCCCCTTTTTTGCGAACCTTTGTTTTACTATTTCCTGCACAGGATCTTTTTCAGTTTTAATTTCCAAATTATTTTCAAAAACCAATTTTTCTTCTTTCTTTGAAACCTTATTTTTTACCAGACTTATACTCCTTTCTGCAATATTATTTTTCAAAAATTCTTTTTCTAAATCTCTGAAAACCAACCTGCAGATCTCTCCATTACAGACAACTGCTTTTGCAACAGGAATTTTTACTTTCCCTACAAATCCACAGGGAAAACTAATTTCATAAGAAGGAACATAAAAATCCCTGACACCAAGATTATATCTCCTTAAAAAATCCCCCAACTCTTCTATAATTTTAAAAACTATTTTAGATAATTCTCTATCTCCAGAAAGAGTTATATATAACCTGTTAGCAGAGAAATCACCCTTTATAAAAAAATTGATTTTCTTTAATTTGTTTAAAGTTTCTAAAAAAATTCTTTCATCTAACTCCTTGGATAATTTTATTATTAATTCCAATTGGGCATTCATAAATTAGTAAATTATAAAAAACAAAAATTAAAAGAAATTAGTAACCCATTCCACCTCCAGGGGGTGGTGTAGGTGCACTTGATTTTCCTGCTGTGATTATATCATCTATTCTCAAAATCATCTCTGCTACCTCTGCTGCAGAGGAAATAGCCTGAACCTTTATTTTTGTTGGTTCTACTACACCTAATTTTTCCATGTCATCTACTTTTCCTTCTGAAACATTTATCCCATATTCATTATTTCCAGTCTCATGTCTGCTTCTTGCTGTCACCAATAATTCTATTGCATCTTTCCCAGCACTCTCAGCCAAAGTTCTTGGAATTATCTCCAAGGATTCTGCAAAAGCATTGATTGCAAGTTGTTCTTTTCCACCAATACTACTAGCGTAATCCCTCAATTTCTTTGCTACTCCTATCTCTATTGCTCCCCCTCCATATATAAAAGAGGAAAGTTCCAGAGTTGATGCAATCCCCAAAACAGCGTCATCCATTGCCCTTTTTGCCTCATCAACAACATGTTCTGTTCCACCTCTGATAATTATCGAAACCGCCTTTGGTTCTTTACACTCTCTCACAAAAACCATCTTATCTTCACCTATTTTCTTTTCATGGACTAATCCCGCTTCTCCCAAATCATCTTCTGAAATCTCTTTCACATTTGAAACTATTCTTGCTCCTGTTGCTTTTGATAACTTTTCCATATCACTTTCTTTTATTCTTCTGACGGCAAGAATTCCATTTTTTGCCAGATAATACTGGACTAAATCATCAATTCCCTTCTGGCAAAAAACAACATTTGCTCCACTATCCTTAACTTTCTCCGCAAGGTTCTTCAACATTTTTGATTCTTGGTCTGCAAAAGCCTGCATCTTTTCAGGGTCTGATATTGAAATTTTTGCATCTGTTTCTGTTGATTTAACTTCTAAGGCAGCATTTATTAAAGCAATTTTTGCATTTTTAACTTCTTTTGGCATTGCTGAATGAGCAATCTCTTTATCAACAACAATTCCTTTAATTAATTCTGTGTCTGCAATTGAACCTCCCTGTTTTTTTTCTATCTGTATATCATCAGGGTTTATTACTGTTTTTCCTTCCTCTTGATGAGCAATATAGTTTATCGCTTTTATAGATATCTCAGCCAACTCATCCTTTGAGCTTTCAATTCCTTTTCCAGTCATTGCAGTCAAAGCAATTGTCTTTAATTCTTGCGTATCGCTTAATGAGATTTTCTGGCCAAACTCTTTCATTAATTCTGCTGTTTTTGTTGTTGCTACTCTATAACCTTTGACAATTGTTGTCCTGTGGATACCTTGGTCAAGCAAACCTCCAGCTTTCTTTAAAAGTTGTCCAGCTAAAACAACTGCGGTAGTGGTACCATCTCCAACTTCCTGTTCCTGTGTTTTTGCTACTTCTCTAATCATCTTTGCTGCAGGATGTTGGATTTCCATTTCATTAAGAATTGTTACACCATCATTCGTAATTGTTATATCTCCTGTGCTACCAACAAGCATCTTATCCATTCCTCTTGGACCCAATGTACTTCTTACCATCTCTGAAATTTCAACTGCGGCTGTAATGTTTGCTCTCTGTGCATCGTTCCCTTTCTGCCTAAGAGCATCTTCTGGCAAAACCAATATTGGTTGATTTGTTCCATTCATACTAAATTAATTAGGTGGAAAATTTTAAAAGGAGTATTTAAAGTCTTTTAAATATTTATTTTTATGCAGAGGGCAAGAATAAAACTTTGGAGTAAAGATAAGGAAAAACTTGAAGAGACAGCGAAAAATATTAAAAATATGGTTGAAAAGTTGGGCGCAAGTATTAGAGGACCAATCCCGTTACCAACAAAAAAACTGAAAATTCCTGTGATGAAACAGATAAAAACAGGGACAGGTCATGGAAACGCAAAATTTGACAGGTGGGAGATGAGAGTTCACAAGAGAGTTTTGGAGGTTGGAGAAAGCGAGAGGGCCCTTCACCACATAATGAGATTACAAATTCCTGAAGAGGTGAATATTGAGGTTAAATTAAGGGAGATGTGACTTCCTCTCCCTGAATAAATTCAGGAGCTTCCTTAACCAAAACACTGTTT
>JAGXOI010000028.1 GCA_023659975.1 Candidatus Aenigmarchaeota archaeon LH_S4 | reverse complement strand
GGTAATTGAGCTACCACCAAAATCCTATATTATTGGCTAAGATTTTGGAAGTAGATTTCTTGGCTATTTTAAGTTAAAAATCTTGCTAACTTGTTATAATTTTTCTACTATTAAAACAAACTTAAAATCTTCTCAGTCAAAGAACCAAAAAATCCTTTTATTCTTTGTATTAACAAATCTATAAAAGAATAATTTTCCACTTCTGGCAATTCCGGAATAGCAACTTCATAATCAATCTCTTTTCCATCAACTTGCGGGATTTCAAAACTCATTTCATTTAATTCTGTTGTGCAGTTTTTTATTTCTTCCAAATTTAGAGAATAACAAGGTTTAAATTCTTTTCCAAAAATGTTCAGGATTATTTTATTTCTCTTATCTTTATCTTCAATACTCTTATTTATATTCAGTAATCTTTGATAAACTCTATGTAGGGCACTTCCATTTTCTTTTAAACATTCCCTTATGAACAGTTCTGAATAAGCATATCCAAAGTTTCTTCTATAATTTTCTTTATATTTGCCAGGATGCCAGCTAAGAACCCATTTTTCTCTTTTATTATAATAATCAAATAAATCTTCTGGTTTTAAGTTTGGTTTCAGAGAGTAAATAGTTCTTCCTTCCTTCAACTTAACTTCTTCTCCAAAAATCTGAGGTTTGGTTTCATTGAGTAATCTGGACATTACAGAAGTCACATAACAGGCAACTCCTTCATCAAACCAAGAAATATTTGTTTTATCCCAGTCCAGAGCAAAAGAATTAAATCCGTGTGTTGTTTCATGCAAAATTGTTGTAATTTTTTCATTTTTACTTAAATTTTCTCTTACAAAGATTATTCCATCCCTGAAAGTTCCAGAACTCCAATATTCTAGTTTTTTGTTATATTCTTCATCTTGTAAAACAACTATGCCAAACTTTACTGGAATTTTTAATCCTGTAATTCCTTCTGGGATCCAGTAATAATTTTCAAGTAAACTTAAATTTAAGTTTGAGTTTGTAAAATAATGCTCACTTTCTTTTTTTCCATCAAAAATTATTCTTACTCTTGCTGCCCCCCTCTTTTTTGCTTTTATTTTTTCTCCATATTCAACCTGAGCATTTGGAATAAAAAAATATGGAAAAGTTGGTGAAATTATGGTAGTAGTATCGTTCTCAAATCCAAACAAATTTAAGTCAATAATTTTAAAGCCACTCTCCTCTTCTAAATTTTTTTTAAAAATCAGATTTACAATTCTAGTTTTTGCTCTCCGTCTATTTGTTCTGAATTCCAATTGGTTTTCTGAAAAATTGTAACTTATCTTGCCAAGTTCATCTTTTAGTCCTAGAATTTCAATTTTCTCTGGCAACATTATCTCTAAATTCCAATAATCTAGACTATTATCTGATTTCAGAATTAAAGTCGAATTTACAAAAAGTTCATTATCTTCTAAGTAGAGATTGTGAATTACTTCTCCGTTTACAGGAAAAATAAGAATCAGAAATAAAAATACCAAAATTACTTTCCGCATAAAACCAAATAAATTAAATTAACAAATCAACTTGTTTACTTTATCTTCTGAAGTTTCTTCTGCGTCCGAACCACATAAATAAGTTTTATCTTCTTTTCGACAACAAAGAATATCATTTTTAGTTACGGTATAATGTTTATATCCATATTCATAAATGGAACAACATTTGTTTTCTGCAAAATTTTCTCCAATTTTTTCATAGTCTTCTGAAAGTTTATCATAGTCTTCTGAAAGTTCATTATAATCTTCAGTTTTTTTCTCTAATTCATATTTAAAAATATCAAGATCCGCGGAAAGTGTATTTTTTGTTTTTGTACAATTATCTAAAGAGGCCTCACAAACTTCTTTTTCTGATTTATAGTTGTTCAAGTTTTCTGTTATTCTAGAAAGATTTTCTTCTAAGGCTGATATCTGCCCTGAAAGATTTGTTATTGTATTATTACATTCCTCTAAATTGTTCTGACAGGTTTCCAGTTCCAGATTGGTTAATGATAACTCATTTTCTATATCAGAAGATTTTGAGATAAAGTTACCTGTGATAGAACCAACTCCAACTAAAATCAAAATTATTACTATTGCTATAGTCACTCCAAAAAATCTTTTATCTTCTTTTATTTTCCTCACCAAATTACTAATTTTTCTTGTAAGTTCTTCTCTGTCAATCATAATTATATTTTAGATAAATATATCTCATAAACTAATAACCATTTCCAAAGAGGAATTACTTTTATTAGTTTGTTTTCTTGTTTAATTTCATCTTCTTCATCCCAGGTTATAATTAGCAGATTGTTGCATTTCAGTTCTTTGCTGGCTTTTAATAATCCCTTAATTTCCCTTTTCCTTGTTTCTTCATCTTCTAAAGAATAGCAGACCTGAATTAGTTGCTTAACTTTTAAACCTTCTTTCAGAACAAAATCTACTTCATTTTGTTGATAATCTCTGAAATAATAGAGCCATAAATCAGGATTAAAAGATTTTTTTCTAAATAGATCTATTGCCACAACATTTTCTAAAAGAAAACCAAAAGCAATATTTGTCTTTATACTCACATGATTTACAATTCCTGAATCTATTACATAAACTTTCTTTTCACTTTTTTCAATTTCTTTTGCTTTATAAGAAAATTTGCTCAAAGGCAAAAGTAGATAAGCTTCTTCCAAATAAGAGAGATAATTTTTTGTTGTGTGCTCGCTCCCAAGGTTAAATTGTTTTTTTAGTTTATTATAGCTTACTACCCTCCCAGGATTACTTAACAAACTCAAACTTATTTCCTTAAAAGTTTTCCTATAAGCAATATTGTGCCTTGAGATTATATCTCTATTTATAATGTTTCTATAAAGTTCTCTAAGATAAATTTTTGGATTTTCTTTTTCAACTATTATTTCTGGAAATCCGCTGTTAAGTATATAATTTTCAAGTTCGTGTTTCAACAAGCTTATCCCTTTTGTTGTTTCTGTATCTTTATTAAAATTTATGGCCTTCAAATATTCCTTAAAACTAAAAGGATACATTTCCATAGACAGGTGTCTTCCCGTCAGATGGGTAGCTAATTCTTTGCTCAGTAATCTGGAGTTGCTCCCTGTTATAAATATATCATAACCCTGTCTTTTTAATCTGTTTACAAATAATTCCCAGTTTTTTAAATTTTGAATTTCATCAAAGAAAATTGTTTTTAAGTCTTCTCCATGAATTTCTATAAGTGTTGACAAAATCTCATCTGGGTTTATATTTATCAATCTTTCATCATCAAAATTAACATATCCAAATTTGTTTTTTAGAATATTATAAGTAAAAACAGATTTACCGCATCTCCGAACTCCGGTAGTAATTTTTATTAATTTTGAAGAAATTATATTTTTAAAACTTGTTTGCACTTCTCTTTCAACAATTTTCTTGCTTCTCATCATTTCCTCTAATTCAGATATCTGGTCTTTCAAAATTCTTTTATACTCCATAATTATCAGTGCGAAGTTTTATATAAAAGTTCGCAATATGACTGCTTTGGGTTATTTTACGATGGTATTTAATACATCGCGAAATTTTTTAACTTTTAATTCTAAACTAAATTAGCAAATAGTTCTTTATATGTGTTTATAGACATTATGTTTATGGTCATACTGAAAAGAAATATGGAACTGGAAAGAGTAAAAAGTGCTGCTCCATGGGTCTATATATGTGGAAGAAGAAAGACGGGAAAGACCTTTTTTGTTAAAAACTTCGTAGAATGGGGAGAATATTTTTTTGTGAGAAAAGATGGAGGTTTACTAGATAAAAATACTAAAGAAATCTCTTATATAACATTTTTTGAACTCTTTAAGGAAATGGTTGGAAAAAAAAGAATTGTAATAGATGAGTTTCAGCGTTTACCAAAAAATTTTTTTGAATATCTACATTTTCTTGGGGTAGAAGGAGAACTAATAATAATTTCCTCAACACTCTGGTTTTCTAAACAACTTCTGGGAAGCGGCTCCCCTTTACTTGGTCTTTTCTCCACAATTATTTTTGGGTTGGTAGATGAAAGGGAAATAATTAATTCTATGAAAGATAATTTAAAAGAAAGAGAACTTATAGAAACATGTATTTATCTCAGAGAGCCTTTGGTTGCAGCAAAATATAAATCTCCTCTAAAGAGATTTTTACCCGGATTTATGGAAACAAACAAACTTTCTTTAAGAGAAATAATTGGTGAAATTTTTGAGGAAGAAGAAAGAGAACTTTCAACTGTCTATGAAAGTATAATGATGGCAGTTGCAGCAGGAAAAAATGTAAGCACAGAAATATCGAGTTACCTTTTTTCAAAGAAATTAATACCAAAAGATAGTTCGGGATATGTACAAAGATATCTGGATAATATGGTAAAAATAGGAATTTTGGAAAAATTAGAGGTCTGGAACAAAAATAAATTTAGATTTTTTCATATCTCACCTGTATTTGACCTTCACTTCTATTTAGATGAAAAATACAGTTATGTTGAGAATGAGATTCCGAAAAAATTTCTTAGGGATATTGTTGAATACAAGATTCCTTTCCATATTGAACACTTCTTTAGAACTTTTTTTTCTAAATTATTTGGGCTGAAAAAGGTTATAATAGAAGAACCAGAAATAGATATGGCACTTACTAAATTTAAAAAATTAAAGGTGATTGGGGAAGTAAAATGGAAGAAAAAGGTGGGGGAGGAAGAAATAAGAAAAGTTGAAGAAAAATTTGAAAAATTCAAAAATGTAGAAAAATATTTGATTGTCCCAGAGAAAAAGATTTTGAAAAGAAATCCTCTAAATATCAAAGTGCTTGATATTGAAGATATCCTAAAAATGGTTTAATACTAACAAAATCTATTTGTATTTCCTGATTAATTTTATTATAAAATCAAACAAGACTCCAAAAGCGATACCTGAACAGATTGCCGATTGCAAGTAACTGGGCGAATATTACAACCCGGAAATTTTTAGTTAAGGGTGCCCATCCCAATATAAAGAAAAATTAGGATAATAACCATTTCCAAAGAGGAACAACTTTTATTAGTTTGTTTTCTTGTTTAATTTCATCTTCTTCATCCCAGGTTATAATTAGCAGATTGTTGCATTTCAGTTCTTTGCTGGCTTTTAATAATCCTTTAATTTCCCTTTTCCTTGTTTCTTCATTTTCCAAAGAATAGCAGACCTGAATTAGTTGCTTAACTTTTAAACCTTCTCTCAGAACAAAATCTACTTCTTTACCATCTACTTTTGCATAAAATAAATCTTTTCCTGTTTTATATCCTCTTTTCAAAAGTTCAATAGCAATAGTATTTTCCATTAATTTTCCTAAGTTTTCTGAGAAATTCAAATAAAATAATTTAAAGAATCCGTTGTCTACGCAATAAACTTTTTTAGGATTTTTGATTAGTTCAGAATATTTTGGTGAACAAATAGGTAAAAAGAAAAAAAGAGAAACATTTTCAAAGATTGAGGAATATCTTATTATCAAATCTGTGCTGATTTTATAGCCTTTGTTCTTTAATGTATTTTTAATTTTTGTGAATGAAATCAAATCTCCTGCCCTTTCAATAAATAAACTTGCAAGCTCATCTACAACTTCTTTTTTTCTGACTTCAACTCTTGATTTTATATCCCTCTCAATTATATCATTAAAAACCTCTTCTATATAAGAGAAATCTTTTACTAATGTATATTTTGGAAAACTTCCATATTTAATAAATTCTTCTGTAAATTTTTTTAGTTTTGCCTCCATCTCTTCTGTTACTCTTTCAAAATCAGAAAATCCTTTGAAGTTTAAAAATTCTTTAAAAGAGAGTGGAAAAAGTTCTACTGTTTTATGCCTCCCTGTGAGTAATTTTCCATAATCTTTTGAAAGTAAAGATTTAACAGATCCGGAAACAATCAATTTCACTTTACCTTTAAATTCGTCGTAAATACTTTTTGCAAAAACCTCCCATTTCTCAATAGTCTGTACTTCATCGAGCATTAGAAATACTGGTTCTTTAAGCAGATTTTCTTCATAGATAAATTCTATCAGATAGTTTAAATCTTCAAGTTTTAAAGGATAAACAAGCCTATCTTCGCAATTTAAATAAATAAATTTTCCTTTCTTCGAAATATAATACATGAGATACGTTTTTCCGCATCTTCTTACTCCTACGATATCATTTATTAAATCGGTTTTTAAAAAATCAAGATTTATCTTCCTTTCTTTAACATCCTCAAACTTTTTTTCCCAAAAAGAGTAAATATATTTTTTTATGGCTTCCTTTTTCATAATACATATACGATATAAATATATAAAGTTATCGTATTAATGCGATAAAAAGAAGGTATTTATGTTATTACACTGTTATATTTGTATATATACAGGATTAATAACTACAAGATTTTGCAAAATTTAAGATAAAATTAACTATATTTCCTGATTAATTTTATTGTTAAATAAGACTCCAAAAGCAATACCTGCACAGATTGCCGATTGCAAGCATTTGTGTGAATCTTACAGCCCAAGAAGAACTATATAAACATAAGGAAAAAAGTTTCAGAGAGGATGGTTAAATTAATCAGGATAATAACCATTTCCAGAGAGGAACAACTTTTATTAATTTGTTATCTTGTTTAATTTCATCTTCTTCATCCCAGGTTATAATCAATAGATTGTTGCATTTCAGTTCTTTGCTGGCTTTTAATAATCCTTTTATTTCCCTTTTCTTTGTTTCTTCATCTTCCAAAGAATAGCAGACCTGAATTAGTTGCTTAACTTTTAAACCTTCTTTCAGAACAAAATCTACTTCTGCATTTAAATCTTTCCAGTAAAATACTTCCAATATTGGATTTGTTGCCTGTTTTTTTCTTAGTTCCATGAAAACAAGGTTTTCAAGTAGTCTTGCAGGATTATCAATTAATTTGGTTGAGAGAAAAGTTATAAAACTATTATCTACAAAATAACATTTTCTTGGATATTGCATTTGGTCTTTTACTTTTGGAGAAAATATTGGTACAGAATACAAAAAATAAGAAGTATGAATATAATTTAAGTAATTTGAAATTGTATTTTTTCCAATTTGATAACCTATACTCTTCAGAGTTTTATGTAATTTGCTTATTGAATATTTTGTTGAATTTAAAATTAGTTTTAGAAGACTTGAGATTATTTCTATCTCTACTATTCCATATCTTTCTACAATATCCCTGTCTACAACTGTTCTAAAATAATCCTGAACAATTAAAGATTTCTTAAACTTCTCTGCTAAAACAACTTCTGGCAAACCCCCATATTTTAAATATTCGGAGAGCAGGTGTTTGGTTTTTGCTTTTTCTTTATCACTATATTCCAGGTACTTCAGATTTAGTTTTATATTTTTAAATTTTAGAAATTCTCTGAAATTCAAAGGAAAAACTTCAATATTTATGCATCTTCCTCTCAGTTCTGTTGCAATTTCCTTGCTTGATAATTTTGAACTTGACCCTGTTAAAAAAAGATAAATGTTTTCTGAGTCATAAATCCTTCTGGCAAATCTACTCCATTCAGGCATGTTTTGAATCTCATCTAAGAAAAGATATTTCTCCTCTCCAGATAATTCATTTATTGTTGGTATTAAACAGGATAATGTTTCTTTTTTCCTTTCTATTCTCTCATCTTCAAAGTTTATGTAGGTTCCCTTATTTAACTTTTTTATTAGTGAATAAATAATATAGGTTTTTCCCGTCCTTCTAAATCCTGAAATGGTTATAACTTTTCTTGGTTTTATGGATAAATATTTTTCAGGGTTAATATCCCTCTCAATAATATCTTTTGGAACACCCCTCTCTTTAAATTCAACAATAACTTTTTTTAAACTGTTTTGCATAAGATAAATAGAAAACAATTTATATATATAATTGTTTTATAAACTAAATAATTAAAACAATAATCATTCTCCCAAAAATAAGATAAAGTCAATTATATTTCCTGATTAATTTTATTCCTAAATTAAACAAGACTCTGAAGGGGATACCAGCACAAATTGCCAAATATATCGGTAGGTTTTAAGTATTCAATTATAAGAGGTGGTATTTGGAACCAGGCAAAATATTAAAATAATCTGTATATTTAACCATATTTCTTAATCATTTTTATTGTTAAATAAGACTCCAAAAGCAATACCTGCACAGATAGCCATTGGAATTGCAAGCATTTGTGTGAATCTTACAGCCCAGAAACTTCCATATAAAGTCGGGGTAATCCAGCTCAACATAAAGAAAAAGGTTTCAGGGTATATTAAGCTCTTTCCGAAATTGGAGTTTAATTGTTTTGGGTGTGGATGTTGTTAAGATAATAACCATTTCCACAAAGGTTTATAAATTATATTTTTTCCTTTAATTTTTTCTTCTCCTTCAAAATCCCAGGAAATAATTAATAG
>JAGXOI010000027.1 GCA_023659975.1 Candidatus Aenigmarchaeota archaeon LH_S4 | reverse complement strand
TTTGTTTTCCTGTTGGATAAATTCTGTATTTATAATTTCTCAATAGCATATAATAATATAACAAAAATCTTTAATAAGGTAATTGAGCTACCACCAAAAACTATATTATTAACTAAGATTTTGGAAGTAGACTTCTTGGCTATTTTAAGTTAAATTTATATTATAAAAATTAATAATATGGAAGAAAAATTTTTGGGTGAAGTTGATAAAGGTAAAGAATTTTATTTAAAAAATGGTAAGATAATTAGAAGCCTTGAGGAACTTGCAAGAGAGATTAAAGAAATTGATAAAGGAACATTTTTAAGACATGTAAATGAAGAAAGAAATGATTTTGAAAATTGGGTTAGAGATGTGGTTGGAGACTTTGTTCTGGCAAATAGAATAAGAGAAATAAATAAACCCTTTTCTATGAGTAAAATAATTTCTGCAAGAGTTGCAAGACTAACTTTACTTTAAATTAATCCTCCTATTAATTCTACTAAACAAATCAAATAATCTATCAAAAAAACTCTTTCTTCTTTCTATTTCATAACCTGATATTTTTGAAGCCAAAGAATAAAAACCCTCATTTGCTCTTTGATTATACAAAGGTAACTTTGCTGCAACGCTTTTCTCTATCTCAATATCGTAAGGAACTGTCTCAATCACTGGAATTTCTGTAAATTTTTCTATTTCTTTATTACTTAACTCATGTTTGTATCCTCTTCTGTAATTCACAACTATACCCAGTATTTTTTTGTTTAATTTTTCTGCAATTTTTCTACATCTATATATATCTACTACTGCACTTGCATTGGGCTGTGTAATAAAAAGAATTTCATCTGCAGCAGACATTGCTGCTACTCCTTCTCTCCCAATCCCTGGTGCAGAATCTAGAATTAAATTTGAGGTAGGATTTTGTAGAATAGAAGACATATTTTTAATATTAACTTTTTCCAAATCTTTTAATTCAATGGATGCAGGAAGTATTTTTATTCCTGTTGAATGCTCTACCAATGCTTCCTCTAGTTTAACTTTTCCTTTGAGTACATCATTCAATGTCATGGTTTTGTTATATACACCGAGATTAATACTTAAGTGAGGAGTTGGTGACATCCTCCACCACCAAATTGATTTTTGGAAGTGGCTTCTAACGATGAAATTATGCTATTGAGAATCATCGTATATAGTTCCTGCTTGCAACTTTCCTCATAAAGAATTAAAGAAATTAATAAAATTTATTTTTTCAAAAGTTCTAAATATTCTATTTTTAGTTTGCTCATATCTTGAATAATCTCCGCCTGGATTTCTGTCTGATCAGAGGGGATAATAAATCCAAAAACTCTAACTAACTGTCCTACTTTTAGTTCTGGTTTAGATAAATCTTCAGAAAAAGAAATTTCTATTTTTCCTGTTCCATCATCTAGAACAATCAGATTATCCTTTAAATCTATAATTTTACCAATTAAGGAAACTCTGCTATCTAAATTTGGATTTAACTCAGATATTTTTCTTTTGACTCCTGGTTCTACTTTAAAGTCTATTGGCATAAGATAACTATTTTTTAAGTTTAAGTAGCGGGAGGTGGATTTGAACCACCGACCTCCGGGTAACCTTTTTTCGTTTCGTGTAAAAACACAATAACGGAAACTATGGGCCCGACGAGCACTCCTAACTTAGAGAGGTATATTTCAAATATAACTTTGCTCCATCCCGCTATAATTTAGTTTGTTTTAAATCTTTACAAATTAAAAATTAATTAAGTTTCAGTTATGAGTTTTTTGTTGGGAATTGATGAAGCAGGAAGAGGTGCGGTTATTGGTCCTTTAGTCATTGCAGGAATTTTAATCTCCGAAGAAAATGAGAATAAACTAAAAAAACTTGGGGTCAAAGATTCAAAAGAACTTTCCCCTGAAAAAAGAGAAGAACTTTTTGATAAGATTAAAAAATTGTCTGAAGATTTTATCATTTTGAAAATTTCAGCGAAACAAATAGACAATGAAATGGAAACAAAAAGTCTAAATGAAATTGAAATTAAAAGAATAGGGCAGATAATTGATTCTTTCTGGCTCAAGAAACCAAAAGTTTTTGTTGATGCTGTTGAAGCCAATACTGAGAAATTCAAGAATAAAGTCTTGGAAAAATTGAAAAACAAGGATGAAAATATTGTTGCTGAGAATGAGGCAGATAACAAGTATGTTGTTGTTGGAGGAGCTTCCATTCTGGCAAAGGTCACCAGAGACAGGGAGATTGAGAAGCTACATAGTAAATATGGATTTTTTGGATCTTTACCATACCAAGAGAGAATATTAATTGAAAATAGAAAAGGGGATAGAAAATTAGAGCAGATTGGAAAAGTAGTGGAAAATAAAGAAAAAGGGAATTTATATACATACAGTATTGATCCAAACTCACTTAAAATAAAAAAATATAAAATTACAAACTTTATTAAACATACATCGCAACCAATTTATGAAATTAAATTAAATTATGGGAAAAAAGTTAGATTAACTCTTAACCATCCTATTTTTAAATTAAACTCTAATTTAAATTTGATGCCCATTAAAATTTCGGATCTTAAGGTTGGAGATTATATTGCAGCAGCCAAATATATAGATATAAGGAAAGGTATTAAAAATTTAAACCTTGCCAAAATTGTTCCATCATCTAAGAAATCTCCTGTTTATTTAAGCGGAAAGATCATCTCTAAAATTTTTAGGGAGGAGGGATTTAAAAAAATTCAGCAACTAAGTATTTCCCAAGGTTACAGTAGAGTAAGATCCTACGAATGGGAGAGGAAATCGTATATACCTCTTCACATAGTGACTAGTCTCAAGAGAGATTACCTTAAGGAAAGATTTATAAATGATGCAATACTTTATAGTAGGGGTAGAAAGTCAAGTATAAAAGCGATCTTAGGACTAAACAAAGAATTTACTTGGCTCTTAGGGTTGTATCTTGCTGAGGGATATACAAAGGGTTATAATGTATGTATTTCTAACACTGACCATAAAGTATTAAATGAAATTGAATATACATGCAAGAATTTGAACACATCTTATAGATTTGATAAAGATGGTATTGAAATTAATTCAGGGATACTATGTAAACTTTTTAATAAATGGGTAGGAAATTCAGCATACAAAAAAAGAATACCAAACTTTATTTTTTCCTGCTCTAAAGAACAAATTAAAAATTTCATTAGAGGATATCTGGATGGTGATGGATATATGGATGAAAACAATTGGGAAGTAGAAACCAGGAGCAAATATATATTTTATGATTTATCTTGGTTATATTTATTTTTAAATAAACCTACTTCTTCTTTTAAGCAAAGTAGAGGTAGGCATGTAATAAGAGAGCTTTCTCAAAATACGAATTCTCTTTCTCCAGATAATATTCCTTCGATAATAGGAAAAACAATAAAAAAGTTGAGATTAAAATATAAAATCTCCCAAAGAAAATTGGCTGAGTTAACTTGTATAGATCATGGAATAACAAGTAGAATCGAGAATCAAAAATCTGGTTCTATAAGAAAATCCACTATAAGAAAGATAATAAAAATATTTGATGGTAAAGATACCAAAAAAATAAATAAATTATTAAATTCTGATATTTGTTGGTATACTCTGAAATCAATAAAAAATTTAAGAAGAAAAGAATTTGTTTATGATTTAGAAGTAAAGCCAAACGGAAAAAATATAGAGAATTTTGTTGGTGGCTTTTCTGGTATTTTATTGCATAATTCAGGTTATCCTAGTGATGAAAGAACAATAGAATTCTTGGAAAAGTTGGATAAAGAAAGTTACAATGAAATTGTGAGATTAAAATGGGTAACCTCAAAAAACATTTTAGAAAATAAAAAACAGAAAAAGTTGGAAGAATTTTAAGTTTCTAACAAAATATCAAATTCAAGATTTTTCCTAGGATACATTACAAAATAACAATCCGAAATCGCTCCCTTTATTTGATTTGACTTTAAATAATCCTGCAATGTATTTTTAGCTGAAGATATTTGAAGTTCTTTAAAATTGTCATATTTTGTCTCTGAGTGGTGTATCTCTCTCCCAGTAACCCAATCTCCATTAGAGGCATCTATGTTGTATAAATAAATCAAATCTTTAGTTTTATTGTATACAGGCACGGTATATCCAACAGCATTTAAATGTGTGCTGATTTTTGTCCCATAAAAATTTAGGATAGGTAAGCCTATATAGAAAGTTTGATTCCAATGAAGAAATTCTTTCTTTTTGTCTTCATAAGCTGATTTACAATTTTTTGTACAATCTCCTATAGGATAGGGACAGATTTTGCCTTCCTTGGGTTCACATTCATAAGCCATTTTGTTTCGTTCTTCACACTCTGCAATACATTCTGAAAAAGAAAAATTTTGAGATTTATGAGTATCTTTATAAAAATTTATCCTGCTTCTAGCAGCTTCCATAGCTTCTTCTTCAGTTATAATTTTTTCTGTTAATCTCGGTATAATTTTATTTAATCCAGTAATTTGCTTTACTTCATCTTCTGTTAATACAACATCTAATTTTCCAGAAAAATCACAAATTTCATAAGTCCTATTTCTGTACTCCGGTTTTATATTAGGCTTATCAAAAATTTCAGTTTTATTCTGACATATTATAGAATGGGTTACATAGTAAGGTATCCTCTCATTTTCTTCACTTAGAATGAAAAGTATACCGTTCATAGGAACAGTACTTCCTACTTGAGTTTCGTAGGGAGAAGTTAAAAAATATAAACAAAATAGAGCTATTATAATAACTGCAGTTATTCCTATTCCCAACCAGAGTTTTTTCATATTATTCCTCAATCCTTGGTGCCAAAATGAATCCTAGCTTTACCTTGTCTTTAATCATAATTTAAAATTTAAAAACAAATTAATATAAAGGTGTTTTCATATGATAGAGGAGATAGTAATTTACGGGATAGCGGGAGGTACAGCTGGATTAGGTTTAGGGAATATATTATCGTATACATACAGGAAAAAAGAGATAATCAATAATAAAGTACGAGGAATAGAACCAGAACCAGTAAAACAAGCTTATTATACGCCCTCCTTGATAAAAATATTCGACGCCGGAGAATATTTAGCAGAAAAAAGATATGAAGAAGGAAAGTATGATGATATTATAAAGGAGTATCAAAAAAAATTTTGATAGGGACTTTAAGGCAGATTGAGTTATTCCTCAATTCTCGGAGCCAGGATGAAACCTAATTTTACCTTGTCTTTAATCATAAATTCAAGGTGTGCAGGATAATCTTTGTTAAATTCTACTTTAACTTTTTCACTCAGTTTGCTTGCTTTCAGCATTTTGCTCAAATATTCAATTGAATACCTGCCAACAACCTCTTCTTTGCAGTTAAGTGAATAAAGCTGTGGATTTCCTGCATCTATTTTTATTTGTGAATAACTTGAATCTCCTTCTGACCTTAAAACCAATGAATCCTTTGAAAGTTTTATTGATATTCCATCAGAAAGTAAAGAACCGTTTTCAACTCCTTCCTTTAAAATTGAAGGATCTAATTCAGCGGAGTTTTCAAACTTAAACCTGCTCAAATCCTGCATTTCCTGTTTTGCAACAGATATTATTGGAATTGCGAATTTTCTCGTTGTTTTTCCTTCCAAAGTTAATTCAAACCTGTCTTCGTTTTCATCCAGAAGCAAAGTTAATTTGTCCTCTGATTTTGCTTTCCTGATAAACTGTAACATTTTCGATATATTTAAACCAACTTCAGTATCTTTGTCACAGGTATAACTGTCAAATGCTGTTGGTAAAATCAAAAAATCAACAACTGCAATAACAGCCCTGTCAGGACAAACAAGGGATATTCCATCTTTTTTAATATTAAATGTTCCTTCATCTACTATCTCTGCAATTGCATTGAAACTTTCCCTCAAAAGACTAATATCTTCCAAGACTGCTTTGAACATAATATAAAGTATTAATATTAAATAAGGTTTATTAATTAACAAACCTATCTGCTGACAAGGTTTCAAAATGCCTTATAATCTACTTCTGAGTAGGTATTAGCAGATATAGTCTAATTATTTCCACTTTTCCACAATTAATTCTACCAATTTTATTGTCTCTTTTAAATCTCTAACATCAAAAATACTGTACGGTGTATGCATATTTCTTATAGGAATATTTAGAGAACAACTCAAAATTCCTTTCTTCAGGATTTGGATAATCGCTGCATCTGTCATTCCTCCCTCAACCACTTCTAACTGATATTTTATTTTATTCTTTTTTGCCAAGTCAAGGATATAATTTTTTAATTTTTCTGGTAAAATGGCTCCACTACCTCCAGATTCTATTAGTGTTATTGAAACTCCTTTTCCTAATTTTATTTCAGTCTCTTTTTCGGTTACAGCAGGAACATCTCCAGCAATTGCTGTATCAACAACCACAGCCAAGTCAGGCTCTATTGAATAAACACTTGTTCTTGCTCCTTTTAGTCCAACCTCTTCCTGAGTTGAAAAAATAAAGTATATATCATCTTTAGGTCTTTTCATTTTCTTTAAAATATCGATCAAACAATAAACTCCAAGTCTGTTATCCAAAGCCTTCCCAATAAAAGTATTTTCCTGTAACTGTTTAAACTCTGATTTGAAAGAAATTGGTGTTCCCTTCTCTATGTTTAACTTCTTTATATCTTCAGCCCCAACATCAATGTACATTTCATCACAGTTGATGACTTTCTTTCTTTCTTCTTCTTTTTGCAGGTGAACAGGTTTGTAACCAATAACTCCTTCAACTGGCTTAGTTCCTCTGATTGCAACTTTTTGTAAAAGTAACATTCTATCATCAATTCCACCGATTTTCGAGAATTCTACAAACCCCTTATTAACTCTTTTTACAATTAACCCAATTTCATCAATGTGGGCAACTAATGCAATTTTTTTCCTGTTTTGACCTAAACCTTTTTTCAAGACAATTAAATTTCCGAGATTATCCTCAGTTATTTTGTCCACATATTTTGAAATTTCTTTTTTTATGGTTTCTTTGACCTCATTTTCAAAACCTGAAACACCTGAAGACTCGCTTAATTTTTTTAGTAGATTAGTATCCATTATTATAATTAAAAATAAGTAAAAAGGAAGAAAATATATATTTTAAGATATATTTTCTATAACTGAAATCTTTATATAGTCTTAATTACTATATAGTTATGACAAGTAGTTATAATATAGTGGGAAACAGAATTATTAATCTTGGAGAAGGTAAAGGAGAAGTTTTCCTTTCAAGAGAATATGCTAAAGATTTAGTTGATTCTTTCAGATTATTTTCTGACCCTAAAATTTCTGATGTCTTGCCCTCTTATAATAAAGATGATAAACATGAAGATGGTTTTGATTCAGATGGATGCAAATTAACATATGACAACGGCAAGATAGGTTTAGTAGACGCCTCTGGTAGAGTTTATAAGGATATAGAAAAATATGATAAGGATTTTAGTTTCTACAGGTATATTTCACAATTAGGTTTGGAGAGAACAGGTTTGGCAGGTGGAGAAGCAGGAGAGGTCTCAAAAAATGAGAAAAAAGGATTTTGGGAGAGGCATAAAACTTTAAAAAAGGTTGGTGGTGTTGTTGGTGTTGGTTTAATTGGTGCAGGAATTGTATTTGGTGCAGGTTTAATTGGGAATCAATATCAAGAAGACTCACATAAAATAACTTTAGAAGACCATGTCTATAAAAACATGGAAAAAATTAACAACACCTTGCATGAAAAAGAATTTTCATACTGTCATGATAATATTACGGATAATGTAAATCTTTATGAAACTGTACCTTATAATTTTAAAAAAACTGGGCATAGCTCCTCTAGTATTAACATAGCAATAGATGACAACAAAATTCCTGAGAATATTAAAACTTTTAAAGCTTTGGTGAAATTTGGTAATATATTAAAATATGATGAAGAAATTGCTTCACAAAAGAATTGTTATAAATTTTTAGTAGGAGATAAAGAAGATTATTCAATTAATATATTCCTTCCAGTACTAGATCATTCAAATGATATTATTTATCCTTCGAAACTAATAAAAACTAAAGCAGGTGATTGTGAAGATTACTCATTATTATATGCGAGCTATTATAATAGTCAAAATATTCCCTCCTTTATTGTTATGGATAAGGGTCATGCAGTTGCTGCTGTAGGTGATATACCTTCTAATCCCGATGAGTTTAGAGAGAATATTAGAGAAAATAAAACCTTTGTTATAGGGAGCTCAGAATATCTAGATAAATCTTTTAATTTTTCTACAACTACAGAGCCTATTTACACTGGAGATGTTCTTGATAATTTGAAAAAAAAATATTCCTCTGCTAATATACGAGCAATAATATCAAAAGAAAATACCTGGATAAAAGAAGATCCAGATTCTTCTGATGTTTCTGAATTTGAATATCTTGATAAAGAACGTGATAAAGAACGTGCAAAGGAATCTGCAGATTACCTAGAAAGGAATACATCTGAAGAGCAAATAGATAAAATGTCTGATAAATATCATGAGCTTCACGAAAGCCTGATAAAAGAAGCAATATACGCTCAAGGAGAGAATAGTAAAGAATTTTATCAAAAAATAAAAAATGTATTAAATGATCCTCACGAAGAGAAAGCTGCAGAAAATTTGTTTAACGAAACTTCTATTGATAATTTTTGACTACACCCTTTTCTTTTCAACAATCTTTATATTTGTAAATATTATAGTTAACCAAAGGCAAGAAAACTCCCGATTTTAATCGTGGAGATGAATTGCCCTTAAATAGTTTAAAAACATAATTAAATATGGTTAGAGTCA
>JAGXOI010000026.1 GCA_023659975.1 Candidatus Aenigmarchaeota archaeon LH_S4 | reverse complement strand
TTACTAGTTGCTGGAAGCCACTTCCAAAAATCAATTTGGTGGTGGAGGATGTCACCCATCGAATAAAGTATAACACATTAGATTTGATAAGGATTTGTTTTAACTTTAAATTTTTCTCTAAAATTAATTAATGGCAATTGCAATTATTGGAACAGGAACGACAAAGTTTGGTGAATTGTGGAATAAAAACTGGGAGGATTTAGTTGTAGAAAGTTCCACAGAAGCTGTGAAAGAAGGTAATATAGATTTTAAAGATATAAGTTCTGGCTATATTGGAAACATGAATTTATCAAGATTTGGGGGTCAGGACCACATCTCCCCAAGAATTACAGAGCTTCTTGGAATAAATAGGATTATAAGAAACGAGGCAGCATGTGCCTCTTCCTCTGTTGCATTGAAACTTGCAGCAGATGAGGTTGAATTAGCTTCATTTAAAGGAGAAAATAAAATTGCTCTCGTTGTAGGATTTGAGAAAATGAGTGATAGACTTCCTGAAACAACAACAAATATTTTAGCTAGTGCATCTCATTTTGATACCGAAGTTATAAACGGTGCAACATTCCCCGGTCTTTATGCCATACTTGCAGAAAGATATTTGTATGAAACAGGAGCAAGAGAAGAAGACTTACACGCCGTTGGGATAAAAAATCATAAAAATGCAATGCTTAATGAAAAAGCAATGTTTAGAAGAGAAATAAATTTAAAAGATTTTAAAAGGAATATTGCAAGCCCATTAAAACTACTTGATTGCTCTCCAACATCTGATGGGTCCGCTTCTATTCTTTTAACAACAGAAGAATATGCAAAGGAATTGGGGGTAGATTATGTTACTCTAGAAGGAATAGAAGTTGGAACAACTTCAATTTCTTTAGCAAAGAGAGAAGATTTATTGGTTCTGGACTCAGCAAAAAGAGTTTCTGAATCTGTTTATAAAAAAGTTGGAGTAAAACCAGAAGATATAAATTTAATTGAAGTGCATGACTGTTTTACAATTAATGAAATTCTTTGTTTGGAAGCAGCAGGTTTTGCAAAAAGAGGAGAAGGCTATAAAATTATTAGAAATTTGTTGCCTTATGAAGATATAAATAATAGAGATGCTCCTATCCCTTATCTATTTAATGGAAAAGAATTATTCGTAAATACAAGTGGTGGTCTGAAAGCAAAAGGTCATCCTGTTGGGGCAACTGGTGCAGCACAGATTGTTGAGGTAGTAAACCAACTATTAGGAAAATGTGGAAAAAGGAATGTTAATCCCAAAATTGGGGCAACTCTAAATATAGGTGGAACAGGAGGAACCGCCACTTTTTCTGTTCTAAGGAATTAAAATGACAGTAACACCAAAATTTTTCAGGTTAAACAATTTTGAAAACATAGGAAAGATAGGAGAAATATATTCAAAAACAAAAAATTCAGTCGCATCTGATCTATTTCAATACAATAAAAAAATTCCCTATAATACCGCGTTAATTAGAAGTGAAAATAAACTTATTTTCGGTTTAGTAGATGATGAAATTGAAATAGGAGATAAAGTTTCTGCAAGTGTTGGAAGAATAGGAGCAACAAGGAAAGAAGTATATGTTTATGGAGTAGTTTGGAGACTAGATAAAAATTTTACAAAACCTAAAGTAAAGGAATCAAAAATAAAAAGAATATTGCCCCAAGAGAAAGTTGGAATAGAAGGATATGGAGCTTATATTCCAAGATACAGACTAGATTTGTCCACTCTAAATAAAGTTTGGGGAAAAGAAGTAAAAGGAGTAAAAAGTTTTCCTGGAAAATTTGATGACCAAGCAAGTTATGCCTGTAACTCAAGTTTGAATGCTCTGAAACACTCAGGGATAAAAAGGGAAGAAATTAGATTTATTGAAGTCGGAAGTGAGAGTAAAGTTTATGCGGTAAAACCAACAGCAAGTATTATTGCAGGGCTCTTAAAAACCGAAGATTGTTTTGCAGGAGACTTAGAATTTGCGTGCAAAGCAGGAACCCAGTCAATAGTAAATGCCTATAATTTTGTTAAAGTAAATGGTGGATATGGGCTTGGTATTGGCTCTGATTCTGCTCAGGGAGCTCCAGGTGATGAACTTGAACTAACCACTGGAGATGGAAGTGCTGCTTTTGTTATTGGCTCAAATAGTCCAATTGCAATTATTGAAGGAATTTCTTCTTACACAACAGACACTACAGACTTCTGGAGAAATGAAGGAGAAAAATTTCCAAAACATGCGGGAAGATATTCAGGGGATCCTGCCTTTTATAAGCACACAATGAATGCTGCAAGGAAATTAATGGAGAAACTGAATTTAAAACCAGAAGACTTTGATTATGTTGTTTTCCATCAGCCAAACGGAAAATTTCCAAGAGTTGTTGGAAAAAAATTAGGTTTCACTTCAGAGCAGGTTGAACCTGGAATTGTTTTTGAGCTGATTGGAAACACTTATTCTGCAAATTCTTTACTTGGGCTCGCAAAGATTTTGGATGTAGCCGCACCTTACCAGAGGATTTTGATTGTGTCTTATGGCTCAGGAGCTGGAAGTGATGCAATCTCTTTGGTTACCACTCCAAAAATTGAAGAGAAAAGAAACAGGATTGAGAGAAGTGTTAAAAGCTGGATTGGAGAGGAAGATAAAGAAAATCTGATTATATCTGATTACTCTGTTTATTTGAAAAATAAAGGGATTATTTAATTATTTCGGCTCCTACCTTTTTCTGTTTAACTTAAAAATTTTTAAGTAATAATAAAATGACAACACCAAAAGGACCAAGGAGGGGAAGTTTACAGTTTTGGCCAAGAGTCAGAGCTAAGAGAATCTATCCGAAAATCTCTTTTTGGACAAAGGATTCCTTGAGTGGTTTTGCTGCCTACAAAGTTGGAATGGTACAATACTCTGGAACAGAAACAAGAAAAAACATAAATAAGGGAAAAGAAATCGTAAAAACTGCAACTGTTCTTGCTATCCCTCCAGTTTATCCAATCTCTCTTGTTTTTTATAAAGATGGAAGAAAGAACACAGAATATTTCAATATAAAAGACCTACCCAAGGATTTTAAAAAAGACTTAAAAAGGAAGGTCAATTTTAAATTGGAAGAAAGGGGTAAAATCCCTGAGAACTTTGATGAATTAAGAATTAAAGTTGGTACATTTCCAAGAAAAACAAAATTGAAGAAAACCCCTGAAATTTTTGAGTTAGGTTGTAAACTTGGATTAGAAAAAGCTAAAGAAGTTTTGGGTAAAGAACTAAAAATCGATGATTATTTCTCTTCTGGTGAATCGGTTGATGTAACTGCAATTACAAAAGGGAAAGGAACTCAGGGAGTTATTAAAAGGTTTGGAGTTAAATTAAGAAACCATAAATCAAAAAAAGGTATAAGAAGAGTTGGCTCCATTGGGAGTGTTATACCTCGTAAAGTTGATTGGAGGGTCCCTATGCCTGGAGAGATGGGTTTTAACCAAAGAACTGAGTACAACAAATTAATTTTAAAAATCTCTGATAATTTAAAGGAAATCAACCCAAAGCAAGGATTTAAAGAATATGGATTAGTTAGAACAAAATATTTATTATTGGAAGGCTCTGTTCCCGGGGCAAGGAAAAGACTGATTATTTTAAGAAAACCAAAAAAACAGAGGAAAATTATTATACAAATAGGTGAGATAATAAAATGAGACAACAGTTTAGCAAAAAATGGGTTGGAAGCAGACAGCCAAGAAAGCAGAGAAAATACAGGATAAATGCTCCAAAACATATCAGGCAAAAGTTTATGCATGCAAATTTGAGTAAGGAACTAAGGGGAAAATATAACAGGAAAAATTTACCTATAAGAAAAGATGATAAAGTTAAGGTGATGAAAGGGAGATTCAAGGAAAAAATTGCAAGTGTTAGCGGAGTAAATCTTAAAAAATTAAAAGTCTACCTGGAAGGAATTACAAGAAAAAAAGTTGATGGGAAGGAAATTCAGGTTCCAATTCAACCTTCAAATCTTCAAATTATTTCTGCTGAAATGGATGACAAAGAGAGGGTAAAAATTATAGAAAGGAAGCAAAAGATAAAAAAATCAGAAAAGAATTTATAAAAAAGAGATAAGGGGATATATTGTATTTTGGGAAGTAGAATTTTTAAATAATAGGTTGGCAACTTCTTGGTGTTTCCACCAAATAGGCAGTACTTACCAAATCGCTGGATGGCTTGACTTCTAGGTTCGGTATGGAGACTAGGTATACCCCATCCGCTTTGGTCGCCAACCTAAATTAGTCTGTATTTAAATAATTAATCATTTTTTAATTTCTTTAATAATTTCAACCATTTTACTTTGATTTCCTTCATTAACTGTCCCTGTAACAATAATATCTGCTCCTGCATTCACTTTTTCTCTTGCTGTTTCCTTGTCTCTAATTCCACCTCCTACTATTATTGGAATATCCACAGTATTTTTAATAGCAGATATTACTTTGTTAGAGATGCTGTATTTCGCTCCACTTCCAGCCTCCAGATAAATAAACTTCATTCCAAAATACTCAGCAGTTAAAGCATAGGCAACAGCAAGTTCTGGGTTGTTATTTGGTAAAAGTTTTGCATCAGAAACAAACTGTGAAGTACAGGTATTTCCACTTTCAAACATTAAGTATCCTAAAGAAATTGGCTCTAAATTATAGGCTTTAATTAGAGGGGCTCCTTTAAGTTGTTCTTCAACTATAAAGTTTGTATTTCTTGAATTTAGTAAGGACATAAAGAAGATTGCATCTGCGTATTTAGAAATCCCTGCATGTGAGTAAGGGAATAAAATTACTGGAACTTCTGGAAAAACACTTTTTAGTCCTTTAATTAAAGTATCTAAATTGATTATAACAGTTGAACTTGAGCCTCCAACCATAAAAGCATCTGTTCCAGCCTCTTTTGATTTTTTTGCTAGCTCTATCCCTTTCTCTATTGTTTGTTTATCAGGATCTATTAGTGTAAAATGAAGTTTCTCTTTCCTGAGTTTCTTTGTTAGTTCTTTTAGCACCATAAATTAAATTTTATTTTTATAGTTAACCAAAGGCAAGAAAACTCCCGAATTTATTGAGGGTAGATGAATTGGGCTGGAAAGAAAAGTAGTTAAAGTTTTCTGTTCATATTTATGGAGTTCTTTCTCTATAGCTGTGCTGGAGAAAGGTTAAAACTTCAGAACACTACACCTGTTAAAACCGTTGGCAACAACTAAAATAAGAGGTTCGGTGCTTATACAATGAAAAAGACCAACGAGGTTTAGGCTATATGTCTAAACTAGGGTTTTGTTTTGGCCCTATCCAGAACTGAGGCAGAGTTCATAAAGAAGTTAGTTGAAAAACATTGTGGTTCAGAGTGCGATCTTAGAATCTCCCAACTTTAGTGAGGGGAGTGTGTCAATCAGCCAAAATATATTCAACATATTTGCTGAATGCCGGCCTTGTAATCAGAATTCCAACCAAAACCCCTATTATTGTTGTTAAAGCAAATCCTGCGATTTCCTTATATACTCCAAATCCTATAACTAAAATTGGCAACATGGCAAAAATTGTTGTTGCCCCTGCACCAAAAATCATAAAAAATGCTCTTTTTAAACCTTCTTTTATTGAATATTTTTTTTCCTTCTTTCTTGTCTCATCTATAATCAAGATTTGGTCATCCACACCAAAACCAATTGCAGCAACAATCCCAGCCAAGGCTAAAGTAGATAAATTCCAGTTTGTCAGAGCAGCAAAACCTAAAATAATCAAAACCTCTGAAAACATTGTGAGTATTATCCCCAATGAAATTTTTAAATTTCTATACCTGACAAAAATAACAGAACTCACCAAAATAATTGCGGCAAAACCAGCTAAAGCAACCAAATAAAGGTAGTTTTTTCCAAGAGTAGCACTTAACTGGTCTACTGAAACAGTATTAATTTTAACAGGAAGATTTCCAGATTTTAAAACAGCCTTTAAATTATCTCTGTTCTGTGTCGCTTCTTTTTCGGTTTTTCCATAACCTGTGATTACAGGATTTTTAACTTCTTTTCCCTTTAAATCCCCTGCAATATTTAAGGCATCTGTTTCCTTATAATCCAGATAAAAATGGATTTTTTCAGATAAATAACTACCTCTCTCCTGACTTACTACTTTCTTTAAATTCTGTGTTATTTCAGCAAACTTCTTTGAGCCTTCCTCAGATATTACAACACCAAACTGGAATCTGTATCCTCCACCCTGAGCTCTTCCAAAATAATTGCTACGTGGAGGAATACCAATATCCTTAATATCCTTACTTGTATAAACTAATCCATCTAAAACAACCTGATTTTCTGTCAAGTTTTCTATTTTAAAATTAATTCCTTTTAAATTAAATGTTTCATTAACCTTGTACTCCTTATCATTTATTTTTATAGAATTGTTACTTAAAACTTCAACCAAAAAATTTTCATTTTTATCTTCCAAGAATTTTCCTAATTCAAAATAGGAACCGTTTCTTAGAGTTATTGGAATTTTTGCCTCAAATCTTCCTTCTCTTGATAACAACTCTTCTATCTCTTTTTTTGTTCCACCAGCAATTTGAACCATTATCAATTCTTTATCCCCAATCTTTAATTTTCTAAATTCTGCCTGCCTCAATCCATATACATTTACCCTTGTTTCCAAAATTGAAATAATTTCAGAAATTGAAGTATTTGTCTCATTTGTTAGATTTGTTGAACTGATGTTTATTGGCTCAAGTAAAGCTCTGATACCTCCTTGGATATCCAAACCAAAATTTAGGTTGTGATTTTTAAGTTTTTCAACGGAAATATTAAATATTTCATCTCCTTCTAATCTAATATTTTTGTTCCCTTTATCTGTATTAAGATTTAGATAGCCTTTGGAACCCTGAAACTGAAGTAAATCCTCTAAACTATTTATTTCTTTCCCTTCTTGGCCTATAATATTTGCAGAGTAGATTGTTGTACCCAAGTCTATTTTTCCATAAAATACCCCCTCTCCAACAGAGGTCACAACAACTCCTGCCAACTTTGGTTTTGGATTTATAGCGATTATAGCACCTATTATACAAAAAATTAATAACAAAACCTGCCAATTTAACAATAATTTTTTAAACTCCATTATAAAGTTTTGTTAAAAAATTAAGGTGTTTTTGGCAATTATACTTATCTTGAACAGTATTTTTTACAATAAAATTGTCATATTAAAGTATTTAAAGTTTTAAATACTAAATTATAGTATGGTCATAGCACAAGTTCAAAGAAAGGTTCTTGAAGGATTGAGAGGAATTGGTTTAAATCTCTATGAGAGAAATTTATACGCAGCTTTGCTGATAAAGAAAGTTGCAACTGCCAGTGACCTTTCAGAATTATCAAGAGTTCCAAGAGCAAGGGCTTATGATGTTCTTGAATCCCTTGAACAAAAAGGTTTTGTGGTTGTTCAGCATGGAAGTCCTTTCAAATATGTTGCTGTTGAGCCTGTAGATGCATTTGAGAATCTGAAATCAAGTGTTAAAAACGAAACAGAAAGAACTATTAAAAGATTGGAAGAATTGAAGAAAAGTGATATAATGAAAGAGTTAAATTCAATTTTCAAAAAGGATTTAAAACTTGTTTCACCAGAAAAGTTCAGTGGAATCATAAAATCAAATGACAAAATAAAACAGCAAACAAGAGCTCTACTTTCAAAGACAGATAAATATGTAAATATTTTGACTTCAGAAAAAGGAGTTGAGGATTTAAGTTACCACTTGAAATACTTGGATAAGTTAAAAAAGAAAAACGTGAATATAAGAGTTGCTGCACCTATAACAAATAAAAATGAACAACTTGCTCAAGAACTTTCTCCTTATATAAAGATAAGAAACATAAGTGGAATAGATTCTCCAGTTGGAAAACTTCATATATTTGATGGGAAGCATGTACTTTTGGGTTTGATAAGTGATAAAGAAGTTGAGCCTTCACAGGAAACAGCTTTCTGGGTAAACAGTTCACATGTTGCAAAAGATTTGATGGAGCCTATGTTCAATCAACTGTGGGAAAAGGCACTAAAATAACTAACGAACAATCAGTCCAGAGTAGCCAACAATATTAGAAGGATCCTGGGATAAAGAGAAGGAAGAGTCATAAGATATTTTTTCTATTTTTTTTGCTCCTAATTTTTTTGTAATTTCAAGTAATAAAGTGATTGGTATAAAACCGCAAACAGTTAGATTTCTTTGTATAACAAAATCATAGAATTTTTTTCCATCAAATTCTTTTATAACTTCAATAATCTTTTTATCTAATTTTTTGACATAATCCGGGGGATTATGAAAACTTTCTGAAGGTGCAAACCCAAAATTAGTTCCATAGTGAGTAAAATCTGAGGAGGCTATGAAAAAATAATCTTTACTTATCAAAATATCCCGAAGTCTGAGAATTTCTTTGTACGAGATGTAAGGTAATTGTACTGGAACAAACTCAAAATCTTTAAAAACATATTGAAGAAAAGGTAATTGGACTTCTATTGAATGTTCTCTTTCGGTTGTGATTTCATTCTGAGTAATTGAGTTTTTTCTGATTATTTTATCAACAAATCCTGAATCTATTTTTGCCTCTCCTAACGGGGTTCTCCAACTCTGTTTTGAAGTTGCAATAATATTGGTCCCATAATGATCAACACCTAAAATAACAAATTTTCTCTTTTTTATCTTTGAAATTGCTTTATAGGTTTTTGCAGCAACTTTTCCAGAATAAATATAACCTGCATGGGGAACAATTATCCCTAAGGCATCATCAAAAAAATCTGTTTTTTCCTGAAACAATGGATTCAATTGTGCTAAAAGTTCTTGTTTTGTATTTGGATAAAAGGTTCCTGCAAAACCTGGGGTTCTCATAATTAAGCCCTTTATTAGATAAATTAACTAAAAGCGCTTAAGCGGAAAAACGAAGTTAGGTAATAAGAAGCGTTTTCTTTTTTAGTCCAGGTTTTTGGCTCGAGCCTTTTGTAATTTATCTCATCAAAAAGGCTCGGCTTGGGTGGGAAATGAAGTTAGGTAATAATAAGGCTTTTATTGTTTAACTTAAAATAGCCAAGAAGTCTACTTCCAAAATCTAACTAAAATACAGGAT
>JAGXOI010000025.1 GCA_023659975.1 Candidatus Aenigmarchaeota archaeon LH_S4 | reverse complement strand
GACGGGGCAACATTGACTTTGCCCGAAACTGGTGCAATATGACATCAGAATCTCCTGACTTTAGTTGTGGAGAGTGTCAATCTCTGTTCTGATTTCTATTAAGTTAACTTTTTCTCAAAGATTTTTCCATCTGGCTCTGCCTCAGAAAAAATCTGAGCCTGGAATTTGTATAGTTTGATCGGTAGGGTAACCCAGGAGTCTTCAACTAAACCTGCTTTCTGACATAATTCTGAAAGATAAGTCTTCGTATCCCAGTTTTGCTCTATTGGAACCTGTGGGAGAAAAACACCTGTGTGATAATGATATTTCAAACAAAGACCATCTTCCCCAATTTTGATTTCATTTAAATAATCTCTTGGCTCAGAAACAGATATTTTCTGAAATTCTGTTAATATTGTCAGTTCAACAGTAATCTTTTTTAACTCTTCCAATTTTAAAGGCAGAAATCTTGGATCCTGGGTTGCAGAACAACTTGACTCTATTGTTGCATTAATTAAACTTTTTTCAGGAGCAATTAAGCCAATACAACCCCTCAATTTGTTTTCTGGATATTTTAGAAGGGTACAAAAAATACCCCTCTTCTCAAGTAATATAGGAAAGTTTGTTTTTGGTGGGTTTAAAGGTACTAAATTTTTTAGATAATGAGATATTGAAGTTCTTGCAAGTTTAACTAAATATTCTCCTTCCTTTATGTTGAGTTTCATAATATTATTTTATTCAGTTTATTATGTATTTTGGAAAAGAAGAAGTGATCGTTCCAGATACCTCAATTTTGGTTTCAAGAAAACTCACAGAATTGATTGACAAAGGAAAGATAAAAAAAGTAAAAGTCTTAATTCCAGAATTTGTTATTGGTGAATTGCAGGCTCAGGCAAATAGAGGAAAAGAAATAGGGTTTCTTGGTCTTAATGAAATAAAAGAGTTAAGAAAGCGGAAAATAAAACTTGAGTTTGCCGGGAGGAAAGCGACAGTAGAAGAAATAAAACTTGCAAAAAATGGAAGAATAGATTCCCTAATCAGAGAAGTTGCAAAAGAATACAAAGCAACTTTGTACACAAGAGACCTTGTCCAGAGTCTCGTTGCTGAAGTCTTTGGGACCAAAGTTGTTTATTTACCTTCAGAGAAAGAAGAAAAAGAACTAGAGTTTGTCCCTTTTTTAACAAAAAACACAATGTCTGTTCATTTCAAGTTGGGTTGTGTGCCTCTTGGAAAGAGAGGAAAGCCTGGAAATTTCAAACTAGAAAAGTTGAGAAAAGAAAAACTAAGTAAGAAAGAATTTGAGAGTCTGGCAAGGTCTATTTTAACAGAGGCAAGAAGAGAAAATTATGGTTTTGTTGAGTTTGAATATAGTGGGGCTATGGTTCTCCAGATAAGGAATATGAGAATTGCTATTACAAGACCTCCTTTTTCAAGTGCTGAAGAAATTACAATTGTAAGACCAATTGTAAAACTTAGTATAGATGATTACAAATTGTCAGATAAATTAAAAGAAAGAATAAAAGAAAAGGCAGAAGGTATTTTGATTTCTGGACCCCCTGGCTCTGGCAAATCAACCTTGGCGAGCAGTCTGGCAGAATTTTACCAGAAACAGGGGAAAATTGTCAAAACAATGGAATTCCCGAGAGATTTGCAGGTTGGGCCAGAGATAACCCAATACGAACCTCTGGCAAAGGATTTTGGAAAAACTGCAGAAATTTTATTGCTTGTCAGGCCAGATTACACAATCTTTGATGAGATGAGAAATTCAACAGACTTCAGGATTTTTGCTGATATGAGACTTGCAGGAGTTGGAATGATTGGTGTTGTTCACGCTTCAAGTCCAATAGACTCAATCCAGAGATTTATAAAAAAAGTTGAGTTGGGAATGCTCCACAGTATCATAGATACAATTATATTTGTAAAAGATGGTGAGATAAAGGAAATCTTCTCCCTAAATTTAAAAATAAAAGTGCCAACTGGAATGGTAGAATCTGATTTGGCAAGACCACTAATAGAAGTAAGAAGTTTTGAAACAGGTAAACTAGAATATGAAATTTACACTTATGGGGAAGAAACCGTTGTTGTTCCTATAAACAAAGAAACAAAGGCGAGAGGAATTGAAAAATTAGCTGTGGAGCAAATAGGAAAAGAAATTAGAAAATTTGACTCAAAGCCAAAAATAGAAATTATTTCCGGGGATAATGTCAGAGTTTATGTAAACAAAAATGTGATTGCAAAAATAATTGGGAAAGATGGGAAAGAAATAGATAAGTTAGAGGAAAAACTAGGGGTTCATCTGGATGTTTTGGAGAAGTGAGTTCTTCTTTAATTAGAGCAAGAGAAATATTTAAGACAGCAAAAGAGAGGGGCATGATATACTCAGAAGATAATGTACATTATAAATTATTAAGAGAATATAAACTTAAAACAATTGATTCTGAAAAGTAGATTCTTCTCAAAAAGACTAAACTTTAGTTCTTATTATATTCGGAGAAGTATCGGATAGCCGAAAAACAGACTTATCCGATATATTTAAAAATTATCTTAATTATGCTAATTGAAGAAAACTTATTAGAAAGAATAGAATCAAAAAAAAGATTGTTAGATTCTCTCAGACCACTGCCAAAGCAGGTTTTGGAAAAACTGCAAAAACAATTTGAAATAGAGTTAACCTATAACTCTAATGCAATAGAAGGTAATACTCTAACATTACAGGAAACAAAACTTATATTGGAAAGAGGAATAACTATTAAAGGAAAAAGTTTAAGGGAACATTTGGAAGTTATCAATCATAAGGAGGCTTTAATTCTTCTGGAAAGGTTTGTAAAAAAGAAAGCTCCGTTGAGTGAGGAAATCATCAAACAAATTCACAAAGCAATACTCACAAAAATTAATGAAGAAGAAGCAGGTCAATACAGGAAATTAAATGTCAGAATTCTCGGAGCAGCAAAAAGTCCGCCACAATATATTAAAGTTCCCAAACTCATGGCAAATTTTATTAATAATATTCAAAAATCAAAAGAGTTGCACATTATAGAATTGGCTGCAAAAACACATTATGAACTTGTGGAGATACACCCTTTTTTTGATGGTAATGGAAGAACTGCCAGACTTGCAATGAATTTAATTTTGATGCAATATGGTTATCCAATAACAATTATTTTGAGTAATGACAGAAAAAAATACTATGAAGTTTTAAAGAAAGCTGATTTAGGAGATATTAAACCTTTTGTAAAGTTTGTTGGCAGAATGGTGGAAAGAAGCCTTAGTTTGTATCTCACCACATTTAGAAAAGATATGGAATTTGTTCCGCTTAAAGAAGCAACAAAATATTGTCCTTACAGTCAGGAATATTTAAGTTTACTTGCAAGGAAAGGAACTTTAGATGCAATAAAAATTGGAAGAAACTGGTTTACAACAAAAAAAGCGATAGATAAATATTTAAAGAAACATCAATAGTTTATCTAATAGAGAAGTTAGAGGAAAAACTCGGGGTTTATCTGGATGTTTTGGAAAAATAAGATATTTTATTAGGTAATTACTTATGTTAGATATAAAACTATTCAGGGAGAATCCAGATATAATAAAAGAAAGTGAGAAAAAAAGATTCAAAGACCCTTCTGTTGTAGATAAAGTTATAGAATTTGACAAAAAATGGAGGGAAAGATTGGATGAGATCCAGAAACTGAAACACGAAAAAAATGAAATCTCCAGTAAAATAGCGAAATTAAAGAGAGAGGGGGAATCCGCAGAAGAATTAATTATCAAAGCAAGTAAGGTCGATGAAAATCTCTTTGGTTTGGATAGAGAAGTTCAGTTTCTGAAAAATGAGAGAGACGAGCAAAGATACAAAGTTGGAAATATTGTAGAGGAGGAGGTTCCTGTTTCCCCAACAGAAGAGGGGAATGAAATAGTTAGAAAAGTTGGGAAGATTAGAGATTTTGATTTTGACTTAAAAGGACATGCTGATTTAATTTTAAGATTTGCTGACTTGGAAAAAGCATCAAAAATCTCAGGGGCAAGAACTTATTATCTGAAAGGTGATATGGTTTTATTAAATTTGGGTTTAATAAATTTTGTTTTAGATAAACTAATTAAGAAAAAATTTCTTCCAATGTGGACTCCTTTTTTTATGAGCGGAAAGAGTATGAAAGGAGCTGCTGAGTTATCTGATTTTGAGGAAACTCTTTATAAATTAGAGGGGGAAGATACCTATCTAATTGCAACAAGTGAGCAACCTCTTGTATCATTTCATTCAGGAGAAGTTTTAGAGGAAAAAAAATTGCCCCTAAAATATTGTGGAGTATCAACTTGTTTCAGAAAGGAAGCAGGTTCTCATGGGAAGGATACAAAAGGAATTTTTAGGGTTCACCAGTTTGAGAAAGTGGAGCAGTTTGTTTTTTGCAAGGTAGACCAAAGTTGGAACTCTTTTGAAGAATTAATCAAAAATATGGAAGAAATTTATCAGGAAGTAGAATTACCTTACAGAATTGTTAATATTGTTTCTGGAGAATTAAATGACAATGCTGCGAAAAAATTTGATTTGGAAGCATGGTTTCCTGCTCAGGGAAAATACAGAGAACTTGGCTCCTGCTCAAACTGCACTGATTTTCAGGCGAGAAAACTAAATATAAAATTCGGAAGGTATGGTGGAAAAAAAGAATTTGTCCACACTTTGAATTCAACAGCAATTGCAACAGAGAGAACAATTGCCTGCATTCTTGAAAATTACCAGCAGAAAGATGGCTCAATAATTGTTCCAAAAGTTCTGAGAAAGTTTGTTGGAAAAGATATTTTGGAATAATCCTCTACTTTTTCTTTGGTAGCTTCTCTGTTTTCTTTTTATCTTTGGTTTCTCCTGAGTCCTTCTTTTTATCAGGGTTTTTCTTATACAATTTTCGGGTATTCAAAATTTTGAGCTTCTTTTCCCTGCATAATTTTTCTATTTCAAGCCATTTCTTTTTTCCAAGTTTTGATGAAATAACAACTTCTTTTATTTCCGGATTCTTCAATTGGTTTAAATTGCTAATTCTTTTTGGTTCCTCTTTTTCAGGTTTTTTGTAGCCGATTTTTGGTTTTATCCCTTTTTTGGATTCTCTCATCTTGTTGTGTATTCCTCTTGGTTTTTTCCATTTTTCTTTTAGTCTTTTAAACCTATCCTGTTCGCTTCTCTTGAATTTAAGCCTCATAATTGTAGAAAATTTATAATATTATCTAGTTGTCACAATAGGCTCATCAAGAACAATTATGGTGTGCTCTGCCTGTGAGATTTTTGAGTCCCCTCTCAGAATCCTATGGGTTCCTATACAACCTCTATCTTTTAATTCTCTCATCGCAAGTTTTAATTTAATCCCTTTTATATTTGTCCATCTCTCTGAAAA
Organism: Candidatus Aenigmarchaeota archaeon LH_S4; assembly: GCA_023659975.1. GTDB lineage: Archaea > Aenigmatarchaeota > Aenigmatarchaeia > QMZS01 > QMZS01 > QMZS01. The sequence continues at coordinate 4,251 of JAGXOI010000025.1, read as the reverse complement.
AGGCAGGCCCTTTCTTTCTTTCATCGCTTCAATAATTTGTCTTGCTTCTCTCAGTCTGCAGGGTTTTATCTGAACCAAAGAGTAACTCAACCCTCTGTCTTCATCTTCCTCAGTTATATAATTTCTGCCTCTTGTAACAAAAGGTTCTATTGCTATTACCTCACCCTCTTCTAAAATATGGGAATAATCACTTTTATAATTAGGAACTCTCGGCTCTGAATGGACTGTATATTGTTCTAATCCATGCCCTGTTAAATTTGTTATGGGTTTCAGATCAAAACTTTTGATTATTTCCTCAATTTTTGCGGAAATTTCATTAACATCTCTCCCTGGCTTAACTAGTTTTATTGCTTCTTCTAGAGCCTTTTCTGATGCTTCAACTAGTTTTTTATCTTTCTCTGACAAGGCAACTGTACTTGCAGTATCAGCAACATAACCATCAACTGCCACACCAACATCTAATTTTACAACATCTCCTTCTTTTACTGTTGTTTCATCATCCTGTGAAGGAGAATAATGGGCAGAAATTTCATTAATTGAAATATTCAAGGGCCATGCAGGAATCCCCCCAAGTTCTTTTATTCTATTTTCTACCTTCTCTGCAATCTCCAGAATTTTCACCCCTGGTTTAACTAATTTTCTTCCTTCTTCTCTAACTGTTTTTGCAATCTCACCCGCTTTTTTATATTTTTCCAAAATTTCTTTTTCCATTATTTACCTTAGAAAAAAAGAAAAACTATTTATTCCACCAATAACTATCAAAGTCACCAAAATCCCTGCAATAATCACTCCAATAATATTTGCTATCGAAAATTCTTTTCTTTCAAATCCAAGCAGAAAAGCTGCCAATGCCCCTGTCCAGACCCCTGAGCCAGGTAAAGGAATTCCTATGAATAAAGCGAGACCTATTGCTCCATATTTATCAACATATTTGTGCACTTTTTTCTGCACTCTTTTAACACATTTATTGTAAATTTTTTCAAGAAATTTTATTTTTAATACATAGGGAAGAAGAGTATTAAGAGAATAAAATATTAGTTCACCAACTAGGATGTTTATTAAAACAATAAACAATAAACTAAGAAGTGGGTTTAACTTTAGAACCAATAAAGCATAAGGAATTGAAGCTCTTAATTCTAAAGTTGGAAGCAAAGTAAGTAGTAGGATATAAAATAAATTTGCTACTTCCATTATAAAACTTGTAATAAAGTTTATGCACCCAGAATTAAATATTGGAATTGTTGGTCATGTTGACCATGGAAAAACAACCTTGGTTGAGGCTCTCACAGGAAAGTGGGTTGATACATTCTCTGAAGAAAAAAAGAGAGGGATTACAATTAGATTAGGTTATGCTGATTTTTCTGTTTATAAATGTAAAAAATGTGGAAAATTAGGGCTGAGTAAAAAGTGTGCTTCATGTTTTTCTGACTGCAAATTAGAGAGAACTTTTTCTTTAGTTGATGCCCCAGGTCATGAAAGTTTGATTCCTGTGGTCTTAACAGGATCTTCCTTATTTAATGCAGCAATTTTGGTAATTGCCGCAAATGAAAAATGCCCCCAACCCCAGACAGTAGAACATCTAAGGGCATTAGAAGTTGGGGAAATTAAAAACATTATAATTGTACAAAATAAGGTTGACCTTGTTTCAAGGGAGGAAGCTGAGAAAAATTATAATGAAATAAAAGGATTTATTAAGGGAACAATTGCAGAAAACTCAAAGATAATCCCTATTTCAGCACAACAGAGGGTCGGAATTGAATTTCTACTAGAAGAACTTTTGAAAATAAAAAAACCAGATTATCCTTTTGGAGATTTCTTATTTCTTGTTGCAAGGTCATTTGATGCAAATAAGCCTGGAACAGTTCCAAAAGAATTTTTAGGGGGGGTAGTTGGTGGTAGTGTTGTCAGAGGAAAATTAAAAAGAGGTGAAGAAGTTATAATAAAGCCTATTCCAATTAATGAAAAATATGTTGAATTGAAAACAAAAATAAATAAAATAAAGGAAGGTGATAAGGAAGTTAACGAAGCTACCTGTGGAGGATTAGTTTCTCTAGAGACAAGTCTAGACCCAAGTCTAACAAAATTAGATAGGCTTGTTGGATGTATTGTAGGAACCAAAAATCTTCCAGAAGTAAGATATAAACTCGAAACCGATTATAGGTTATTTAAAAGATATGAGCTAAAGATTGGAGATACTTTGTTTGTAACCTGCAGGAATAGTAGAAGTACTGGCAATATAGTTTCAATAGATAAACAGAAATTAAAAATAGGACTAAAATTACCTATTTGCGTGGAAAAAGGAAATAAAGTTAGTTATTCAAAACTTATAGAAGGTAAATGGCGTTTAGTTGGTTGGAGTAAAATAAAATAAAAATAAAGAAATTATATCTTGATGCTTATTTTTTATCTTCTCCATCATCTCCTATCATATTATCTATTAGATTTAAACAATATATAGACTTCGATTTATATTTTTGATAAGATACAATCTATTTTTATTTATATATAGATATAAATCTATAAAGATACTTTTCTTTACTAATCTAGAGCTAGTTATCTTTTAAATTGAGATAAATAATGGTTAAAGAAAGTCAGAATAATAAAAGTATGGTAGAGAAGATAACAACAACTATCGAAGTAGACAAAGAACTTTTTTTAAAATTCAAATCTCTCTGTGTTCTGAAGCAATTGAAGATGTCTGATGTAATTGAAGAATCGCTCAAAAACTGGGTTGAGAAAGAGTCCAAGGGAATAGATTTGTAGGGATAACTTATAATTTTATCTTTAATTATGAGGATAGCATCACCAGAATTAATAAGGGATATTATATCAAAAGATGAGAGGATAGACTCAAGAAAACTTTTGGAATACCGAGAAATAGGAGGGGGTCTTAATCCTATAAGTAAAGCGGAAGGAAGCTGTTATCTATCAATCGGAGAAACAAAAGTTATTGTTGGGATAAAATTTGGTTTGATGAAACCATATCCAGACACTCCTGAAGAAGGTGGTTTGATGGTTTCTCTAAATTATGTGCCGATTATATGGAAGGATTTACCCAAGAATAAGGATATAGAAATTTCCAGAGTTCTTGATAGGAGCATCAGAGAAAGTAAGATGCTTGACTTAAAAGAATTTTGTATTACTCCTGAAGAGCAGGCATTTCAGATATTTATTGATTGTTATATTTTAAATTATGATGGTAATTTGCTGGATGCTCTGAACTTGGCGACAATAAAAGCATTATTAAATATGAAGATGCCAAAAGTAGAAAATGATAAATTAGTTATTTCAGATAAAAAAATCAATATCCTTTCTATCCCTGTTATGGTAACCCTCTCAGGTATAGATAACAAATACATTGTTGATTTAAATAGTTTGGAAGAAAAAGCTGCAGATTTCTCTATTTCCATTTCCTATCTAGATGAAAAAACAGTTTGTGCAATGCAGAAAACCGGAATTGCTGGGATCCCGATGAAAGAGATAGAAAAAATTTTTGAAATAGGCGCTGAGAAACAGAAAGAGTTAAGGAAAGTTTTGGAGAGATAAATGAGAGAAATCTCCAACTCCCCTTGTTTTTTTGTTGTATAAAAAGAGAATTCATAAAAATCATCTGAAAGAACAATTAGAGAAACTTCATTTATATAATTAACTTCTTTAACTTGCATTTCTCTATATTTGCTTGTATCTGTTTGGTATATTACAGATAAAGTCCCAAGAAAGCTACCGAATTATATTCGTGTAGATGAATTGGGTTCAAAAACAAGTATTTAAAGTTTTTTTATTAATATTATTATGAAGATTAAATGTAAAAAATGTGGTTATGAATGGGAGCCAAAAGTTAAAAAACCTATGTGTTGTCCAAGATGTAAAAGATATGATTATGAAACTGCAAAAAACAATTCAAACCAAGATTATTAGACCAACTAATATTAAGAGAGAAAAACTTGAGAAAGAATATTCTAATTTTCAGGGTATCCTAAAAATGCAGGATGTAGATTTTCTTCTGCTATACAAAGATATAAAACTCTATTCTGCAACAAAACAACAGGCAGAGAGATTAGCAAGAAGGACAAAACTTAAAAAAGAGCAACCTTTGATAATCAGAAAGGATTCGCTCAAAATTAAGAAAACAGATAACAAGCTATCAAAATACTGGGTAAAAGTCCCTGTTTATAATAAATCAATCTGGGTTGCAATTAATTTTTCAAACAAACAACAAAACTTATTAGATTATGAATTATCTGAATCAAA